>DATEOM010000479.1:0-29436 GCA_035274105.1 Microbacterium sp. | reverse complement strand
TGATCGGCGGCGGTGCCGTGCTGGCCGCCGCGCTCCTCGCCGGCGGCGGCATCGCCCTCGGCGCGGAGATCGCCGACGAGGCGGGCGACGACGACACGACGTCGTCGGCGTCCGACAACCGCAGCGACGACGGCGCGAGCGACGACGACTCGGCCGATGACGACGGGACCGGCGACGACAGCGCCGGCGGTGACGTCTCGAACCTCGGCACCGACTCCGCCGACGACCTGGTCGCGATGGTCGACGCCGCGTCCGCCGCCGGTGAAGGCGAGCCCACATCGATCGACCTGAAGCGCGACGGCAGCGCCGAGGTGACCCTCGAGGCCGCGGATGGCAGCGAGAGCGAGATCCGCGTCGACGCCGGCGGCGCAGCATCCGTCATCTCCACCGAGTCCGCGGACGACGACGGCGCCCCGCAGTACGCCCTCGACGCCGACTCGATCGCGGCGATCGTCGATGCGGCCCTCGCCGAGGCCGACGGCCGCATCGTCGAGATCGAGGCCGACGACGACAGCACCTCGCCCTGGGACGTCACCGTCCTGACCGGCGCCGGTGAGTTCGTCGAGCTCGACCTGGACGCCGAGTTCGCCGTGGTGTCGAGCGGCACCGGCAGCGACGACTGAGTGCGGTTCGAGGACGGCGGTCGCCCGGGAGGGTGGCCGCCGTTCTCGTCGTGCGGGGCCTTGCGCCCGGATCGTGTGCTCTCGCCGAACGACCCGTGCCGCCCGTCCGGGCGGCCCGCGTCGCCCGGACGGACGACCCGCGTCGCCCGGCGTCCCCTCGAGGTTGCCGGCGCGGGGTTCGCGGGTGCCGACACGCGGGATGGGCGCGTCGATTCCGCGTGTTGCGACCCGCGAAGGCCCAGGCTGAGGTCGAGAGCGGGAACGGCAACGGGTTCGAGGGTGCCGACACGCGGGATGTGTGCGTCGATTCCGCGTGTTGCGACCCCCGAACTGGTCGTGCCGGGGTCGGGGCCCGATGTCATGCTTCGCGGGTGCCGACACGCGGGATGCGTGCGTCGATTCCGCGTGTTGCGACCCGCGAACTGGTCGGCAGGGACCGAAGGGCTGGCGCGGACTGGTGGCCGGTGAGGGGCGTCGATGTCTGCTCAGGCGGGGTCGGGCGCCGGTGGTTCGGTCGTCGGCCGGGTGGCGGCATCCATCTCGTCCTCCGCTGTTGTCTGCGTCAGGCGTCGTGGAACCGGTCGAGGAGGAAGGGGATGCCGCGGTCGTTCCACCATGACGGCATGACGCTGCCGGCCGACATGCCGTGGCCCGGGTTGAACTCGGGGACGTAGATGGTGCCCTCGGTGTCGGCGAGCGGGGCACCGACGATCGCGCCGGCCGCGGACCGGACCATCGCCTCGAGTTCGCCTGGATCGGCGGGGAGCGGCGTCGTCGCGAAATGGGCCCGAAGTGCGCGCCACAGGTACGGATCGCCGCGGAGTCCCCACGGCATGGGCTCGCGCTCGAACAGCCGGCCGACCGAACCGGGCGCGGTGGGCGACGGGAAGTGGCGGAGCACCTGCGCCTCCACCCGCCGATGCGTGGACTCGGTGAACGAGACCAGCCGCACTTCGTCGATGTTGGTGGGAGTGCGGGCGATCGTGGTGACGGCGGCGTCGATCGCGTCGTCGAGCGGCCACGAGTAGATGCCGGCGCTGATCAGGGGGAAGGCGATGCTGCGGGCGCCGAGCTCGTCGGCCATCTCCAGTGCGCGGCGGTAGCACGACTCGAGCAGGGACCGGTCCTGCTCGCCGGCGGCGTGGTTGGGGCCGACCGTATGGATGACCCACCGAGCCGGGAGCTCGCCGGCGGTCGTCCACCCGGCGTCGCCGGTCTGTAATCCGTGGGGAAACCGGGTGATGCAGTCGTCCAGGATGCCGCGGCCACCGGCACGATGGATCGCGCCGTCGACGCCGCCGCCGCCGCGCATGGCCCGGTTGGCCGCGTTGACGATCGCGTCGACGCGCTGCTGCGTGATGTCGCCGTGGACGGCGCGGACCATGGCCATGTCTCCAGTCTCCCGCACACTCTGACTGCGGCTGGGATGCCTGGTGGCTTGTGTGGGGAGGTCGATGACGGTCGGTGAACGTATCGGCGGATGACGCGGCGACCGGGCCCGATCGTGAGCCCGTGCGTAGCGTGGTCGGGTGTCACGACCTCTGCGCTCTCTCGGCTTCCTGACCATCGGCCTCTTCGAACGCGACGCGCCCGGAGCCGGTCATGAGGCGACTCTCGCGATCATCGAACGCGCCGAGTCGCTCGGCTTCGATAGCGCGTGGCTGCGCAACCGTCACCTGCAGTACGGCATCTCCTCGCCGGTCGCGGTGCTCGCCGCCGCATCGCAGCGCACCAGCCGCATCCGCCTGGGGACGGCGGTCATCCCGCTCGGGTACGAGAACCCCTTCCGCCTCGCGGAGGACCTCGCCACCGTCGACGTCCTCACCGGCGGTCGGCTGGAGCCGGGCTTCTCGGTCGGCCCGCCGCGGAGGCTGGACGACATCGCTCCGGCGCTCTATCCCGATACCGCCGAGCAAGAGGACTTCGGCTACGAACGGCTGGCGCGGCTGCGCCGCCTCCTCGCCGGCGAACAGGTCAGCGCGTTCTCGGGGAGGGAGGGCATCGAGGAGTTCTCCGAGCGGATCGAGCCGCACGCACCGGGCCTCTCCGATCGCCTCTGGTACGGCGCGGCGAGTCCGGACTCGACGATCTGGGCGGCCCAGAACGGCTTTCATCTGCTTACCAGCAGCGTCATCCAGTCCGTGCACACGCACGACTTCGACACCGAGCAGCACGCGCAGATCCAGCTCTACCGGGAACATCACCCCGACCCCGCGCGTGCGCGCGTCTCGCAGGGGCTCGTTGTCATCCCGACGGACTCGGCGACCTCCGAGCAGCGCGAGCGCTACGTCGCGTACGCACATTCGCGTGCGGCGCGCGTGGGTGTTCCGCATGGTCCGCGCAACTTCCTCTTCGCCGCCGACATCGTGGGCACGTCCGAGCAGATCGCCGAGACGCTCGCCGCCAACCGGGCGTTCGGCGACGTCGACGAGGTCGCCTTCGCCCTGCCGTTCACCTTCGAGCCCGACGACTACGCACAGATCCTCGAGGACCTCGCCGGTCGCCTCGCCCCACTCCTCGGCTGGACGGGCGCCGCCAACGCGGCGGCGTAGGCCCGGGGCCCGCCCCGGCGCGCCCGGCCCGGGGTGCCGTAGCCGGGCCCGTGCTGCCCCGGCTGGTGATGCTAGGCCGGCTCGCCGCCGCGGTCGCCGAACCGACGGTCGGCGATGTCGGCGAAGTCGTGGGCGCGCAGCGCCCAGGGTTTCTCGGGAAGATCGAACGTGGTGCCCACCACCTGTATGCCCGGGTTCCGCTCCTGCAGGAAGCGTCCGGTGCCGCTCACCGTGCCGCCGGTGGCGATCGCCGCGCGCCCCAGATGTCGGGCGATGAGCCCCGCTTTCGCGCCGTGCCTGAGCAATTCCTCCGATCCGGCCCACGCACCCGTGCAGCAGGCGTAGCGTGCGGTCATGACGCCTTCGCCCGCGATCACCACCGTCGGCCAGCTCCGCGCCTCGGGTCACGCCTACCGCCCGGTCCGCGTCGAGATGCGCGAGAACCTCCTCGCCGCCCTCGCGAGCAGTGACGATCCGTGGCCGGGTATCCACGGTTTCGACACGACGGTGATCCCGCAGCTCGAGCGGGCGATCCTCGCGGGTCACGACATCGTCCTCCTCGGTGAGCGCGGGCAGGGCAAGACCCGCCTTCTCCGCAGCCTCAACGGACTCCTCGACGAGTACAGCCCGGTCATAGAGGGGTCGGAACTCGGCGAGCATCCGTTCCACCCCATCGCCCCCGCATCCATTCGTCGTGCAAGTGAGCTGGGCGACGACCTCCCGGTTGAGTGGCGGCACCGCAGCGAGCGGTACGCCGAGAAGCTCGCCACGCCCGACACCTCCGTCGCCGACCTCATCGGCGACGTCGACCCGATCAAGGTCGCCGAGGGGCGTTCGCTCGGCGATCCCGAGACGATCCACTACGGGCTCGTGCCGCGCAGCAACGGCGGCATCGTCGCGATCAACGAGCTGCCCGACCTCGCCGAGCGCATCCAGGTGTCGCTGCTGAACGTGATGGAGGAGCGCGACATCCAGATCCGCGGCTACGTGCTGCGCCTCGACCTCGACGTGCTCGTCGTCGCCACCGCCAACCCCGAGGACTACACCAACCGCGGCCGCATCATCACGCCGCTGCAGGATCGCTTCGGCGCCGAGATCCGCACGCACTATCCCCAGACGATCGACGAGGAGATCGCCGTCATCCGGCAGGAGGCCGACCTCGTCGCCGAGGTGCCCAGGCACCTTCTCGAGATCCTCGCGCGCTTCACGAGAAACCTTCGGGAATCGGATGCTGTCGACCAGCGCGCGGGCGTTTCGGCGAGGTTCGCGATCGCCGGCGCCGAGACCATCGCCGCGGCGGCGCTGCATCGCGCGACGCGCCAGCACGAGGACGTCGCGGTGGCCCGCCCGGTCGACCTGGAGACCGCGGTGGATGTGCTCGGCGGCAAGATCGAGTTCGAGACGGGGGAGGAGGGTCGCGAGCGCGCCATCCTCGAGCACCTCTTGCGGACAGCGGTGGCCGATACGGCGCGGGCGCATCTGCGGGGGCTGGATTCGCGGGCTCTGGCCGATGCGCTGCACACCGGTGCGACGGTGATGACGGGCGAGCAGATTCCGGCGGCCGAGGTGCTGTCGGCGATGCCGGTGCTGGGCGAGTCGGACCTGTACGACCAGGTGGCCGAGCGGCTGGATGCGATCACGCCGGGTGAGCGCGCGGGTGCGCTGGAGCTGCTCCTCGAGTCGCTGTATCTCGAGAAGAAGATCGGCAAAGACAGCGCGGGCGGTGAAACGGTCTATGGCTGACGTCATCTCCCGCTGGCTGAGCGAGCGAGGAACGAGCGAGTCGAAACGCCCCGAACGCGGCCTCACCCTCTCCCTGAGGCATCCCTGATGCCCCGCTCCTTCCACCGCACCCCGGCGCACACCTCGCGCTACGGCCGCTACGCCGGCGGCGATCCCCTCGCGCCCCCCGTCCCCATCCAGTCCGCGCTCGAGGCGATCGGCCGCGAGGTGATGGAAGGCACCTCCGCCGAGCGCGCGATGCGCGAGTACCTCCGTCGCGGCGACCAGAACCGCCTCGGCCTCGACGAGCTCGCCCGGCGCGTGCGCGAGCGCCGAGCGCAACTCACCCAGCGCCACCGCCTCGACGGCACGCTCGAGGAGGTACGCCGCCTGCTCGACCACGCCGTGCTCGAGGAGCGCAAGCACCTCGTCCGCGACGTGAACCTCGACGATGACGTCCGTGCGTTCGCCGAGATGCGGCTCGAGAACCTCCCCACCAGCACCGCCTCGGCCGTCAACGACCTCGCCGACTACGACTGGCAGAGCCCGACCGCGCGAGCCGATTACGACCGCATCCGCGAGCTGCTCGGCCGGGAGCTCCTGGATCAGCGCTTCGCCGGCATGAAGAACGCGCTCGAGAACGCGACGGATGCTGATCGCCAGGCGATCCGCGACATGCTCAACGATCTGAACGGCCTGCTTGAGAAGCGCCGCATGGGCGAAGACACGCAGGAGGACTTCGACGAGTTCATGCGCAAGCACGGGGATCAGTTCCCCGAGGATCCGCAGAACCTCGACGAGCTGCTCGATACCCTCGCGGAGCGTTCCGCGGCGGCGCAGCGGATGCTCAACTCGATGACCCCCGAGCAGCGCGACGAGTTGCTGAGCCTCGCCGAGCAGGCGTTCGGCTCGCCCGATCTCATGCAGTCGCTGTCGCGTCTCGACGACAACCTTCGGTCGCTCCGGCCCGGCGAGGACTGGTCGGGGTCGGCGTCCTTCTCGGGCGATCAGCCGACGGGTCTCGGCGAGGCCACCGGCATCATGCAGGACCTCTCCGACCTCGATTCGCTGACCGACCAGCTCGGCCAGATGTACCCGGGCGCGCGCATGGACGACATCGATCTCGACGCCCTCGAACGGCTCATCGGCGAGGACGCCGCCATCAGCGCCCGCACCCTGCGCGAGCTGGAGCAGGAGCTGAGGGATACGGGGATGCTGCAGCGTGCGTCCGACGGACAGCTCAGGCTGACGCCGCGGGCGATGCGGCAGCTGGGGCGGGCGCTGCTGAGGGACATCGCGACACGGCAGTCGGGCCGCTCGGGGCGCCGCGAGACGCGGAACGTCGGTGCCGCCGGCGACCGCACCGGTTCGACGCGCGAGTGGGCGTTCGGCGACACCGAACCGTGGGACATCCCGCGGACGGTGTCGAACGCGGTGCTGAGGACCGTGCTGGACGGGGGAGAGGTGTCGGCCGGAGTGCGGCTCGACACGCGCGATGTCGAGGTGGTGGAGACCGAGGAGCGCACGCAGGCAGCGGTCGCGCTGCTGGTGGATACGTCGTTCTCGATGGCGATGGACGGCCGCTGGGTTCCGATGAAGCGCACCGCCCTCGCTCTGCACCATTTGATCTCGACGCGGTTCCGCGGAGACAAGCTGCAGCTGATCGCGTTCGCGCGTCACGCCGAGGTCATGGACATCGAGCAGCTCACCGCGAAGGACGCCGTATGGGACAAAGGCACCAACCTGCAGCACGCGCTGCTGCTCGCCCAGCGGCACTTCCGCAAGAACCCGACGGCGCAGCCGGTGCTGCTGATCGTGACGGACGGTGAGCCGACGTCGCACCTGCGTCCGGACGGGAGCGTGTTCTTCGCATATCCGCCGGACCCGCGGACGGTGGCGCTCACGGTGCGTGAGCTCGACAACGTGCAGCGTATGGGAGCGCAGACGACGTTCTTCCGGCTGGGGGAGGATCCGGGGCTGGCCCGGTTCATCGATGCGCTGGCCCGGCGGGCCGGCGGGCATGTCGTGGCTCCGGAGCTCGACGACCTCGGTCGGGCGGTGGTCGACAGCTACCTCGGCGCGCGGCACACCGGGCGCGGGACGCCGGAGGACTTCGGCGACATGCTCCACGGGCGGAGCTGGTGGTGGTGAGGAGTAAACATGGCCGAGAACGCGGAGGCCGCGGTGGTCGTGACGGTGTTCACGCCGCGGCCGGAAGCAGGGGGCGAACTCATCGAGGCGCTGCGCGAGTACCTTCCTGAGGTGCATCGCGAGGAGGGGTGCCTCCTGTATGCCATCCACGACGCCGAGGACGGGACGATCGTGCTGATCGAGAAGTGGGCTTCGCGCGCGGACCTCGACCGCCACAACGAGACGCCGGCGCTCGCCGAGCTGGACCGCCGGATCGCTCCGTTCGTCGCCGCACCGACGACGTGGACGACGATGACTCCGCTCCTGGTCGAGCTCGGACCCGCCGCCGCGCTTTGAGGGCTCGTCGGTGCCATTGCAGGTCGCCAGACGGTGCATCACAGCTCGAGTCGAAGCCACGCTGCGCCGGCCGCGAATCGGAAGGCTTGGGCCCCGGGCTTCAACCCCGCGAGTTCAAGAAGGCTCGCGTCACCGTCGAGCAGGTGAAACGTATGGGCCTTGCCCCAGTCGCTGACCTGGAAGTGGTCTCCGTCGCCACAGGCGAAGGTCCAGTCGCCACCGTCCCGGTTTACATATCTGACGGGGCGCCGACTCTCGATGACGTGCATGCACGTGAAGGAGAATTCCGGGAATCCGGGGATGACACGAGTGCAGGAACACATGGGCGTACCTCTTCCTTGGATCGGAGAGGGGCACGTCTCTCGGTGGTGAGTCGACGATATTGAGCGCCTCCGACATCGACCGCCGGTCAGGGCATCAGCCTGGGAGGGTGATCACGGTTGCCACAGGCGACGGCCGATGTGCGCCGACGCGTGTTCCACATCGCGGTCTGTCGACAGTGGGGTCTGGTCGTGGCGGATCGCGAGTCGGGCGACGAGCGCGTCCGCGGTGCCAAGCTGGGCACCCGGCTTCTCGGCAGATGTTGTGGATCTCGGCTGCGTGGACATAGTCGTACACGTCTTACACATCGGTGCCAGCTGCTAGCCCGTGCTGCTCAGCCAGGTACGCACGTCCATGGCGTCCGGGAGGATCTCGCGGGTCGCGGTGGGATCCGCGTTCACCGGGTTGTCGTGCAGCCAACGCCACATGTTGATGAGATCGTCGCCGGCGAATCGGCGGAAGAGGAACAACGGCATAGGGAAGCGCGGCGGCTTTCGCCCGCGCACCTCTCGGTAGATCTCTCTGCATTCCGAGATGGATCGGTCATCCGTCACGAGATTGAGGTCCTGCCCGACGTACCGCTCTGGATCGGCGAAGGCCTTGGCGGCGATGGCGCCGAGGTCACGCACGCTGATCCACGCGACGCGATAGTCGTCTCCGAGTAGCTTCGGCATGGTGTACCAGGTCGAGCTCTGCGGAAAGTACGCCGAGTCGGTCATGAGTTCCATGAAGGCCATCGGTCGGAGGACCGTCAGCGGAAGGCCGAGATCTCTGAAGTCCTGAGCGATGTCGATCTTGGCATCCCACTGCTCGATGCCCCGCTTCTGATCATCCAGTCCGGCTGACCCGTAAACAATGTGCTGAACCCCAGCATCCGCCGCGGCGTTGCCCACGCTGCGGCCCTGAGCGACCTCGACCTCGATGGAGCCGGAGCGCGGCAACTGCACGCTGTAGACGCCGTAGGCGCCGGCGAAGGCGTCGTGGAGCGATGCGGCGTCCTCGAAGTCGGCACGGACGACCTGAGCTCCGAGGCGGCTCAACTCCGCCGCTCTGGCGCCATCCGGGCTGCGGGTCAGCGCGCGGACCGTCCATCCGTCCTGGAGCAGATGACGCGCAGCCTGACCGCCTTGGCGGCCCGTGGCACCGAGGACCGCGATCGTTCGCCCCGTCGTCGGCATGGACGTCACTTCCCACGCGAGAATTGGCGCGCCCTTGCGCTTGGGGCGATTCTACGGCGGAAGGTCGCGGCCGGCGACGCCCTCGACGGTGGGGCCGCGGGCCCCTCGTAACGAGGGGCCCGCGCCGTTCGTCAACCGGACGCGACCTTACGTGGCTTGATGAACGCTCGTGACTCCGCGCTGGCGCGCTTCTCGGCGCGCTTCTCCTTGAGCGATGACTGAGCGACCTTCTTCGCGTCGCGTGCTCGCGGTGATCTGTCTGACATGACGACTCGCTTCCCCTGGTCGGCTGGCGGGTGAACCCACGACCATAGTCGTCGTCTCACGAAAGTCAACTCGCTGCACCTCGCGCAGAAAAAAACTGCTGACTTGCCTTTTTCTGGAACCGGGCTATGGTGATGGCCATGACCACGATGGCCCGTCCCCACCACACGGAACGTCTCGCCGACGCCTCCGTGGTGACGGCCGTGGTCGACATCGCGGGCGCTCGGCACGAGGTGCTGCCGCCCCGGCGGAGCGACGCAGGTGGACTGTTCCCGCAGCACACCCGCCGCGTCGCGCCCCCGTGATGACCGATCCCATCGATCGGTCCAACCGGACACCCCCAGCGCGTCGCACCTGCGGCGCTTTTTTTGTACCCGAGGAGCAGGACATGACCATCGAAGCCTCCGATACCGGCACCATCGCCCACGCGCAGCGCGAGCTCGAGCGCCAGCTCGAGGAGCGGCTGGCCGTCCTCCAGGAGCTCGAGCCGTTCGCCCTTCCGAGCGTCGACCCGGTCGCATACCAGTCGGCCGCGTCACACCGGGTCGCGATCGAGCAGATCAGTGCGGCGCTGAACCGGATCGCCGGCGGCACGTACGGCCAGTGCACGCGGTGTGGACGCCAGATCGCACCCGCGCGGCTCGAGGTGCTCCCGCACGCCGCCGCCTGCATCGAATGCCAGAGCCATGCCGACGCCGCGTAACCGCAAGCCCGTGGCGATCCCGTCCCGCGCTCCGGTCGGTCACGATGCTCGCGATGACCAGCCCTTCCGGCCACCGCGAGACGGCCATCGAACGGTGCATCGCATCGCCGATCGGCTCTCCGAGGCGCGACGCGGGCACGTCGACGGCTCGAGCGACGCAGCCGCTCAGCCGGCGACCACGTTCCGCGGCGCGACGGCGCGCTGGGTCGCGCTGGGCTGAAGCGTCGAGAACGGGGATGGATGCCGCGGCCCAGCGCGCGCGCAGAGCGCGAGGTCGACGACGCTCTGGCGTGACGCGGCGGGGTGGGCGATCCTGTTCTTCATCGCGGTGCGGCCGTAGGACGAGGCATCCGTTCGTCCTGCTCCGCTCGCCGATGCAGTGACCGTCACGATCACGGGGGTCCCGATGACCGAACCCGACACCGTCACCACGCGGAGCGTGCCGTACGCGCTGCGGCGGGTGGGGACGCTCATGACGGCGGACGTGAGCGACCCGCTCGAAGTGGAAGGCGTGCTCAACCCCGGCACCGCGTGGGCACGTGACGGTGAGCTGTACCTGTACCCCCGCATCGTCGCCCTGGCGAACGTCTCGCGCATCGGACGGGCGCGCGTGGTCATCGAGGACGGCGTGCCCGTCGGCGTCGAGCGGCTCGGCGTGGTTCTCGCACCCGACGAGGGCTGGGAGTACGGCCGTCGCAACGCCGGGGTCGAGGACCCGCGCATCACCTTCGTCGAACCGCTGGGCGTGCACGTCATGTCGTACATCGCGTTCGGCCCGTTCGGCCCGAAGCCCGCGCTCGCCGTCTCGCACGACACCGTCTCGTGGCAGCGTCTCGGCCCGCTGCGGTTCGCCTATCAGCCCGAGCTCGACACCGACCTGAACCTGTACACGAACAAGGACATCGTCGTCTTCCCCGAGGCCGTGCGCGGCCCGGACGGCAGCCCGAAGCTCGCACTGCTGCATCGACCCATGTGGGACCTGGACTGGCTCCGGCCCGGGGAAGGCGTGCGCCCTCCCGCCGGTGTCGACGACGTGCGCGCATCGATCTGGATCGGGTACATCGATCTCGACACCGCGAAGCGGGACCTCACCGCACTCACGGACGTCGATGACTCGGCCCCTGTCGCCGGTCCGGTGGCGGCATTCGAGTCCGCCAAGATCGGCGCCGGCCCACCCCCGCTGCGCGTGCCCGAGGGATGGCTGCTGCTGCACCACGGGGTGGCCGGTCAGCTTCCCACGGGCTTCTCGCTCGCTCCCGGGTCGCGCTACGCCGTCGGCGCGATCCTGCTCGATGCCGACGACCCCCGGCGCGTGATCGCGCGCACGACCGAGCCGCTGCTCGAGCCCGAGCTGCCCCGCGAGATCCACGGCACGATGAGCAACGTCGTCTTTCCCACCGCGATCGAGAAGATCGGCGACCGGCACTTCGTGTTCTACGGCATGGCCGACTCGTCGATCGGTGTCGCGGAGCTCGTGCGCGCCGTCTAGTGCCGCCAGACGTCTCCCAACGTCGAGCGACGTGCGATCAGGTGCGGCCTCAGGACGACAGTCCGATTCGGCGTCTGCGGGTCGTTGATGCGCTGCATGAGCAGCTCGGCGGCCGTTCGACCCATTTCATGGCCGGGCTGAGCGACGGTGGTCACCGGTATCGCGCTCTCCGACGCGAAGTGGTTGTCGTCATAGCCGGTCACGGCGACGTCTTGCGGCACGCGGAAACCGGGCATCTCGTCGAGGATCTGGATGAGACCTATGGCGATGAGATCGGATGCCGCGATCACGGCGTCGAACCGGCCGGGGCCCTGGGCGATGAGTTCGTGCGCGGCCTGGCGCCCGTGCTGCAGATCGAGGCCCCCGGTCTCGATCGTGTCCAGCGTCGCGCCGGGCGTCTCGGACACGGCGCGGATCACGCCCTCCCGCCGCTCGCGCACGGCCGTGAGGAACAGGGGGCCACCGACGAAGGCGATCCGCCGGCGCCCCAGCGCCAGCAGGTGGCGCGCTGCGAGTTCGCCGCCGTGGTGCTCGTCCACGATGACACCGGCGTAGGCGAGATGAGGGGATTCGTAGTTGACGAGCACGAGGGGAGTGGTGGCGGCCGGGAGGGTGGCGGACCGCGCGAGCGGCGTGTCGAGCGGGGCGAAGATGATCCCCGCGACGCGGGACGCCTCGAACAGCTCGAGGTTGCGCACCTCTTTGTCTCGGTCGATGTCCGAGTCGGTGATCATGCCGTTCAAGCCGTGACGGCGCAGGACCGACTCGGCACCGCGGGCGATGTCGACGAAGAAGGAGTTCCCGAGGTCGGCGACGACAAGGCCGACGGCGTTGCTCGTTCCGACCGCGAGGGATCTGGCGGCGTCGTTTCGGACGAAGCCGAGTTCTGCGATGGATGCCTGAACCCGACGCCTGGTCTTCTCGGTGACCTTCTCGGGGTTGTTGAGAACGTTCGACACGGTTCCGATGGCGACCTGGGCGTGGGCCGCCACGTCAGCCATGCTGGGGCGGCCGCCGCTCGAACTGCGAGGCTGCGCGGCCATGAGCTGCCCTCCATCTCGATCTCGGGTCGACGGCGATCCGGCGCTTTCTAGGAACACTAGTGCACCACGGAGGCCGCATCGGAATGAAACGCTTCATAAAGTTCGAACTAGGCATTGACGGGGCGCTAGCTGCATGCCATCCTCATCTCGTGAAGCGCTTCAAAGAGGAGCGTCGCTTTCGAGGAGGAACAGTGATCACAGCAACGAGGCGCCTGGGGCGCCTGATCCCTGCCGTGGCGGTCGTCGGTGTCGGTGCATTCGCTCTCGCGGCGTGCAGCGGTGACAGCGGAGGCACCACGGGCGGGCCCGGAGAGTTCACGTATCTCGGTCAGACCGAGAACACGACGATCATCGATACCCTGACGACGCTCTCGGAGGACGCCTGCAAGACGGCGGAGGCCGACGCGCCGCTGACGGCGGACAGCATCGCCGGTACCCAGTGGGATCAGCAGCTGCAGCTGCTCGCGAGCCAGGATGCCCTTTCGGACCTCTCCATGGCCGCCGGCACCCCCTCCCTGATGCAGGAGTTCATCGACGGCGGCCAGGTGCTGAACCTCACCGAGGCTCTCGACGAGCTGGGCGTGTCCGACAAGATCCTCCCGGCCGCGCAGTCGACGATCGAGGCCCTGTACGGCGACGGGTCGCTCTACGCATTGCCGACCGAGTTCAACATCGAGGGCTTCTGGTACAACGAGCAGCTGCTGGAAGACAACGGCGTCGAGGTGCCCGAGACGTGGGATGACCTCGTCGCCGCAGCGGCGACGCTCAAGGACGCCGGCGTCCAGCCGTTCTCCGCCGCCGGCAAGGACGGATGGCCCGTCACCCGTCTGGTGGGCGACTACATCTTCCGCGACCTCGGGCCGGACGCCCTCCAGAAGGTCGCGGACGGCGAGGCGAAGCTCACCGATCCCGAGTACGTCGCCGCGGCCGATGCCGTCGCAGAGCTCGGCAAGGCGGGCTACTTCGGCGATGCCGTCGGCTCGGTCGACTACAACGCGGCGATGAACCAGTTCCTGACCGGCAAGGCCGCCTTCTTCTATATGGGCAGCTGGGCGCTGGCGAACTTCAACGACCCCGAGCAGAACCAGATCGGCGCCGACAACATCGGCTACGCGCCCTTCCCGGCTGTCGAGGGCGGCGCCGGAAGCATCGACCAGGTGCCCGCCAACGTGGGCATCCCCGTGATGCTCTCCGAGAAGGGCTACGACGACTCCACGGGCGAGTGGCTCAAGTGCATCGTCGAGAACTACGGCGACACCGTGCTCGCCGACTCCGGAGTCGTCTCCGGCTTCGTGCTCGAGAACGCGCCCACCGACCTCGCGCCCACCACGCAGATCGTGCAGGACACGATCCAGAACGCGCCGTCCAGTGTGCTGTGGTTCGAAGCGCTGTTCAGCTCCGAAGCCACCAGCGTCAGCCAGACCAACGGCGGTGCGCTCGCCAACGGCTCCGTCTCGGGCGCCGACTTCATGGCGCTCGTCCAGGCAGCCAACGACAAGGGCTGATCGATCCTCCGCTAGGGGCGGCTCCTTACGCCCCTAGCGGACCCTCTTTTCGCGCACTTCGGAGAGTTCCACCATGCACAGAGTCCTCGGCGACAAGCGCGCGGTCCTGGTCCTGCTCGGGCCCGCGCTGCTCCTGTACTCGCTCATCATGCTCGTCCCCATCGTGTGGTCGCTGTTCTACACGGTCCAGGACGGCAACCCCGTCAGAGGCTTCACCTTCACCGGCTTGCAGAACTTCGGTCTGTTCTTCACCGACCCTGCCGCCTGGGACGCGGTCTTCTTCACCCTGAAGTACGCGCTCGTGCTCACGGCCCTGCAGGTCGGGGTCGGCTACGCGCTCTCGCTGCTGTACGTCTTCTGGCTTCGCAAAGGCTCGGGGCTCGTGCGCACGATCGTGTTCTTCCCCGTGGTGCTGCCGACCGTCGCCATCGCCCTGCTGTTCCAGCGGCTCTTCGAGGCGGCGCCCACCATCGGGCCTGTCAACTCGCTGATCATCGCGCTCGGCGGCGAGAACGTCGACTGGTTCGGCACCCCCGCCGCCTCTTTCTGGATCATCATCCTGATGGATCTGTGGCGTTCGATGGGGTTCTACGCCGTCCTTCTGTACGCCGGCCTCGTCGACATCCCCGACGAGATCATCGAGTCCGCCCGCATCGACGGTGCCGCCGGCTGGAAGCTGATCCGCACCATCATCATCCCGCTCTCACTTCCGGTGCTGCTCTCATCGCTCATCTTCAGCATCAACGGAACGCTCAAGGTCTTCGACACCGTCGTCGCCCTCACCGCGGGCGGTCCCGGCAACGCCACCACCCCGCTGACGCTCTATATGTTCCGCACCTCGTTCTCGTACGGCGATTTCGGCTACGGCAGCACCATCGCGTTGATGCTCACGATCCTGTGCCTCATGTTCACCGTCTTCATCTTCCGCTCCACGCGGCGCGATCTCACCAAGGAGTGACGATGACCACCGCACCAGCGATCGTCCGCGGCGACGACATCCGCGACATCCACGAGGTCGACCCGCGTCGCCGGGGCCGCCGCGACTTCTTCTCGCGCCTGCCGCTCCGGTTCTTCATCGTCATCCTGATGATCATCGAGATCTACCCCATGGTCTGGATGTTCCTGGGGTCGTTCAAGACGCAGAACGAGTTCCTCAACGATCCGTTCTGGGCTCTGCCGCAGAACTGGTCGCTCGACAACTATGTCGAAGTGTTCACGACCGGGGACTTCGGCCAGTACATCATCAACAGCATCATCGTGGTCTTCCCGTCGCTGCTGGTCATCCTGGTCATCGGCGTCGCCGCCGGCTTCGCGCTCGAGGTGATGGTGTGGAAGGGCAAGGGAACCGTCCTCCTGCTCTTCCTGATGGGCATCATGGTGCCCACGCAGATGATTCTGCTGCCGCTGTTCACCATCTACTTCCGGCTCCATCTGACCGGAACGTACTGGCCGCTCATCCTCACGTACATCGCGACCGGACTCCCGCTCACGGTCTTCATGATGGCGACGTTCTTCCGCGCCGTCCCCCGCGAGATGTTCGAGGCGGCCACCCTCGACGGGGCGAACATCTACCGCCTGTTCTGGACCATCGGGATTCCGCTCGTCCGGAACGCGCTCTTCACGGTGGGGCTGGTGCAGTTCTTCTTCCTCTGGAACGACCTGCTCGTGGCACTGACCTTCACCTCGAGCAGCAGTCTGCGCACGATCCAGGTCGGGTTGCTGAACTTCACCGGGCAGTACGGAGCAGTCCAGTACGGGCCGACGTTCGCGGCGATCGCCGTCAGCGTCTTCGGCACCCTCCTCATCTATCTCTTCCTGAACCAGCAGGTCATGAAGGGTCTCACCGCAGGTTCAGTGAAGGGCTGACATGACGATCGACATCCCAGAGATCTGGCTCGAGAACCGGCGTGCGGGTCGCACCGTCGGGATCGACGAAGCGGCCCCGCGGCTGTCATTCGTCCCCGCCGACGCGCGCTCCGCCTACGAGGTCGAGTTCACCCCGTACGGGGGCGAGACCCGAGCGGCGGTCGTCTCCGGCACCCGGCTGTTCGACTGGCCCTTCGCGCCGCTCGAACCTCGGGACGGGGGACACCTCCGCGTGCGGGCGGGCGCCGGGGGAGCGTGGTCCGGCGCCGTCCAGGTGGAGCGCGGGATCGGGCAGGACTGGCGCGCTGACTTCGTGAGCCCGTCGACCCACGCGCCGGCGGGCTCGCTGCGGCCGGGCTATCTGCTGCGAGCCGAGTTCGATCTGGAGGCGGAGAGCCCCGCGGACGTCGCTCGGGCACGGATCTACTCGACCGCGCACGGGGTCTATGCGCTCGAGCTGAACGGCGCAGCGGTGGGCGACGATCGCCTGGCACCCGGGTGGACCAGCTACCGGCATCGCCTTCGCTTCCAGACGCATGATGTGACCCACCGGCTCCGGACTGGTCGCAACGTGGTCGGCGCATGGCTCGGCGACGGCTGGTACCGCGGCCACATCGGCTTCGACGGCGGGGTGTGGGATGCCTACGGCCCCGATGTCGCACTGCTGCTCCAACTGGAGGTCACGACCGCCGACGGCACCGTGACGGTCGTACCCCTGACGTGGCGATGGTCTTCGTCGCCCATCACGGCGGCAGGCCTCTACGAGGGCGAGACATTCGACGCCAGGTTGCTCGACCGATCGTGGTCGACCATCGACTTCGACGCCGCCTCCTGGTCGCCGGTGACGGTCCTCGACCGCGAGAGCTTCCCCGCGCGCATCGAGGCTCCCACCGCGCTTCCGGTCCGCGAGATCGAGACCCTCGCGCCGGCGTCGATCGAGCATCGGCCGAACGGGCGCATCCGCCTGGATTTCGGTCAGAACATCGCGGGTGTGCTGCGCATCCGCCCGCGCACAGCGGCGGGTCGCGTCATCCGTCTCCACCATGCCGAGGTGCTCGAGAACGGTGAACTCGGCACCCGGCCCCTGCGCGGAGCCACGTCGGTCGACACCTACATCACCGCCGGCGTCCCCGACGAGGAGTACTCCCCGCGCTTCACCATCCACGGGTTCCAGTACGCCGAGATCGAAGGCTGGGAGGGCGACTTCTCCGCCGGCCACGTCGAGGCCGTCGTCGTCCACACCGAGATGAGGAGAAGCGGGTGGTTCGCGTCATCCCATTCAGGGCTGAACCGGCTCCACTCCAACGTCGTGTGGAGCATGCGCGACAACTTCGTCGACCTGCCGACAGACTGCCCGCAGCGCGACGAGCGCGTCGGATGGACCGGCGACATCCAGATCTTCGCGCCTACCGCTCTGAGACTCTTCGCCGCCCACGGAACCCTCACGGGATGGTTGCGCGACCTCGCCGCCGAGCAGTGGGACGACGGTCACGTGCCGCAGTTCGTCCCGTGGGTCGAGTGCGGATTCCCGAACTTCCCCACGGCGGCGTGGGGCGATGCGGCCGTCGTGGTCCCGTGGGAGATGTACCTGAACGACGGGGATGCCCGTATCCTCGAAGAGCAGTACGAGAGCATGAAGGCGTGGGTCGATCTGGTCGATCGGCTGACCGGCCACACCGGATTCTGGGGTGCGGGATTCCAGCTCGGGGACTGGCTCGACCCGAAGGCACCGCCCCACGACCCGGGCGACTCCCACACGGATCGACACCTGGTGGCCACGGCCTACCACGTCAAGACCGCTCGGATCCTCTCCCGCACAGCCGCCCTGCTCGGGCGTGACGCGGACGCGTCGCACTACGCCGAGGTTGCGCAGCGGGCTACCACCGCATTCCAGGACGAGTACATCAGTTCCTCCGGGCGCGTCGTCAGCGATACGACCACCTCGATCGCCGTCGCGCTCGTGTTCGACCTCTTCGCGACCGCCGACCAGGCGGCAGCCGCAGGGCGGCGGCTGTGCGAGCTCGTGGAGAAGAGCGGGTTCCGGATCTCCACCGGGTTCGTCGGAACGCCGATCATCTGCGACGCCCTGGTGATGGCAGGCAAGCCCGACCACGCCTATCATCTGCTGCTTCAGGAGGAGATGCCGTCGTGGCTGTACCCGGTCTCGATGGGTGCCACGACCATCTGGGAGCGCTGGGACAGCATGCTTCCGGACGGCGCCATCAATCCCGGCGACATGACCTCGTTCAATCACTACGCCCTCGGAGCCGTCGCCGACTTCCTCCATCGGGTCGTCGCCGGG
Organism: Microbacterium sp.; assembly: GCA_035274105.1. GTDB lineage: Bacteria > Actinomycetota > Actinomycetes > Actinomycetales > Microbacteriaceae > Microbacterium. The sequence continues at coordinate 11,381 of DATEOM010000479.1, read as the reverse complement.
CTCACGCCTCTCGCGCCGGGATGGAACCTCATCCGTTTCGCACCCATCCCCGGCGGCGGCCTGACGAACGCGTCCGCCCGGTACGACTCGGTCCTGGGGACCGCCGGCAGCTCGTGGACGCGCCGGGGTGAGACGTTCACGCTGACCGTCGAGATCCCCGAGAGCGCGACCGGCGAGGTCCTCCTGCCCGGTGCCGACGAGGCGATCCCCGTCGGGCCGGGCGTGCACACCTTCCAGACGACGTATCGGTCCGCCGAAGACGACCCCCGCATCCCTGAGCTCGATCGACGCCGGCAGCGCGTCGACGCATGAAAGCGAACGACATGACATCACCCCGCACCAGCATCACGCCCGGCCAGGTCTGGCTCGACACCTCCGGGGAGCGGATCCACGCCCACGGCGGCTCGATCCTCACCGTCGGCGACACGTTCTACTGGTATGGCGAGAACAAGGAGCGCTCGACACCCGGGAGCGGGATCTGGCACTGGGGCGTTCGGGCGTACTCATCGAAGGATCTGTACAACTGGCACGACGAGGGACTCATCATCCCGCCCGACGAGCACGATGAGGAATCGCCGCTGCACCCCCACCAGCTGGCAGACCGCCCGCACATCATCTTCAACGAGCAGACCCGCAAGTTCGTCTGCTGGATCAAGGTCATGACCAAGGGGTCGATCCAGCGGTCGACGGTGCTGACGGCCGACGACATCCTCGGTCCGTACGAGGTCGTGCGCACGTGGGTGCGCCCCCTCGATATGAGCGCCGGTGACTTCGACCTCGTCGTCGACCCGCACGACGGCAAGGCCTACTACTACTTCGAGCGCGTGCACTCCGAGATGATCTGCGCCGACCTCACCACCGACTACACGGATGTCACCGGGTACTACTCCACGCACTTCCCGCAGCCGCAGCCGCCGTTCGTCCGCGAGGCCCCCGCCTACTTCAGCCGCAACCGCAGGCATTACCTGCTCACCTCCGGCACCACCGGCTATTACCCGAACCCGTCCGAAGCCGCCGTGGCGAACAGCTACCACGGTCCGTTCGAGGTGCTCGGCGACCTGCATCCCACTGACGAGTCCCGCACCTCGTTCCATTCCCAGATCTCTTCGGTGTTCCGGCATCCGGGCAAGAAGGACCTGTACATCGCGGTGGCTGATCGGTGGCTGCCGGGCTACCTCGAGCACGGTGCGCGCGCCCATCAGGCCTTCATCGACCACTTCGCGCCCGGGAAGGACGGAGACGAGCCGATGGAGGAGTTCGCCCACGTCGACACGACGATCGCGGACTACGTATGGCTGCCGATCCGCTTCGACGGCGATCGGCCGGTCATCGAATGGCACGACGAGTGGCGCATCGAAGACTTCGACTGAGAGCCACGTGAAAGCGGGGTGTCCGGCATGCCGGGCACCCCGCTTTCACGCTCCGGCGATCGGTGCCATGTGGCGCCGAGAGGTGCCCGCCGGCGCTGCCGACGGGCACCTCTCCCGGTGTCCGCTAGGGTGCCGGGAGGATCGCCGTCACGTTGCCCGCGGCATCCGTCGCACGGTACTGGATCGACGGGACCATCCCGCTCCCGACGGGAATGGGCGCGCTGTACGCCGTCCACGCCGAATAGTAGGTGTGCCCACCGGCCGTCAGCTTCGTCCGGTACTCGAGTGATGCCACGCCGGACGCGGCGTCACTCGCCGTCAGCGCCAGGAACTGGCCTCCGCTCTGCGTCGTCGCGGTGATGGCGGGGGCGGTGCGATCCACCTTGCCCGTCCAGCTCGCGACGTCGGAGACGTTGCCGTTCGAATCGGTCGCCCGGAAGGTCACGGTGTGCGTCCCGTCGCTGCTGACGACGACCGGGGCGCTCACCGCGGCATAGGCACCGCCGTCGACGCTCGCCTCCACGGTCGGTGCGGCGTCGTGGTCATCGTGAGCGGTGGCGGTGAGTTGAACCGGATCGCGGTACCAGTCGGCGTTCCCCGTCGGCGCGGCGGGCGAAGCGGCGAGCGAGACCGTCGGTGCGGCGTCGTCCGGTTCGGTGACCGTGATCGCGTCGGTGAGCCGGACGTCGCGCGAGGACGCCCCCACGAAGAGTTCCGTCTCGCCCGTCGGAGTGATCCAGTAGTTCCACTCGGCGTCCCAGTAGGCCAGCTTGTGGGCCGACGAGTACAGCTCGACGGGGATCTCGACTGTTCCCGTCGCACCGGGATCGAGCGTGATCTGCCCCCAGCCCAGAAGCTGCCGAGGCGGCGTGCCGACCCGGTCGGTGGGCAGGGGCCCGTTGTAAAGGTGGACGGTCTCGGTTCCCTTCACGGTTCCGGTGTTCCTCACCTGCACGCGCACGAGGCCCGGCTGGGAGGTGTCGGGCCCGCTGCCGCTGCGCGCGACCGGGTCGACGACCTCCACGCTCTCGTACGCGAAGTCGGTGTACGACAGGCCGTAGCCGAACTCGAACAGCGGGTCGATGCCGAGCTCGTCGTAGCCGCGGTAGCCGATGTTCACGCCCTCCGTGAACTCCACGGTGGTGTTCGGGTTGTTGACGTCGTATACGGGAGTCGCGATGCCGAGTTCGTCGGTCACCTGCGCTGTGCTGGCCGGCCAGGTGATCGGCAGCTTCCCGGTGAAGTTCTCGTCGCCGAACAGCAGCGAAGCCACCGCCCGCCCCTGCTCCTGCCCCGGATACCAGGCCTGAATCACTGCCTCGGCGCTCTCCAGCCACGGCATCTCGACGGCTCCGCCCGTGGTGAGCACGACGATCGTCCGGGGATTGACGTCGGTGACCGCCTTGATGAGAAGGTCCTCGTTCTGCGACAGCCGGAGCGAACCGCGGTCGAGCGACTCACCCAGATAGTCGTTGGCGACGATCACCGCGACGTCCGAAGCCTGCGCGGCGGCGACCGCTTCGACGATCTGCGGGGAAGCCGCAGCGCTCGGCGGCGTCCAGTTCAGTCGAATGGCCGTTCCCAGGTTGCCGGTCGTGTTGCAGCACTGGTTCGGCGCGTCCGAGACGTAGTCGATGCGGATGTCGTAGGTCTCGCCCGCCTCCAGCTGACGGTCGATCGAGAAGGTGTCGAGGGTATCGGCGTCGGCGGTGAGCACCTGCTGACCGTCGATCCACATCGTCGCCGTGCCGAGCGCCGTGAAGCCCAGACCATAGGTGCCGGTCTTGGTCGGGTTCAGCGTCCCCGTCCATCGGGTGGCGGTGGGGCCGCCGGCGAACGTCGCGACGGGAGGCAGCTTGGGTGCAGGCGACGTCTCGTAGCCGAAGGTGGCGAGCAGGCCGGTCAGCCCCTGGCCCCAGTTGACCTGATCGTCGATGCGGGTCGTCGCCGGGGAACCGGAGAAGGACGCGGTCGGGAACCACTCGCCGGTGAGGCCGGGGGTGGTGCCGTCAGCGGCCCGGAGGACGCCTGAAGGGATCGGCTGCGCGCCGGGCAGGAGGTCGCCCGGTCGTACCGGGTCCCATCCCTCCACGTGCGTGACGTCGACCGCTGCGCCGGCGCGCGCGGCGATCCCGTCGACGATCGTGGTCACGGACGTGGGGTTGACGACGATGTCGCTGCCGAAGCCGCCGATGTAGCGGTCGGCGCCCTCGCCGATCACGGCGATGGAGTCCACCCCGTCCTCTGCGAGCGGGAGCGCGTCGGCCTGATTGCGCAGGAGCACCGATCCGTCGACGGCGACGCGGTAGGCGGCGTCGCGACCCTGGGCGATGAGGGCGGCCGGCAGCGGCGCTGCGGCCGGAGCCGGATTCTGCAGGCTGCCCGGTGGGGGATTGTCGATCAGGCCGTGCTCGAAGTAGGTGCGCAGCACGCGGTGCACCATGTCGTCGAACCGGGACGCCGAGATCGTGCCGTTCTGCACGGCAGCGCGCAGCGTATCGAGATCGGGGAAGTTCGGGCCGCACACGTCGGCACCGAGGTTGTAGGCCTGCAGCGACGCGCACGCGTTGAAATCCGACGACACCCAGCCGGGGAACGCCAGCTCGCCCTTCAGCGTGTCCCAGAGCAGGCCGGGGTTCTCGCAGGCCTTGCTCCCGTTGACGCGCGGGTATGCGCACATGACGGCGCCGGGTCCCGCCTCGACGATCGGCTCCCATTGCCGCACGTACAACTCGCGCAGCGTCCGCTCGTCGACGATGGTGTCCATGATCCCGCGGGCGGTCTCCTGGTTGTTCGCCACGAAGTGCTTGGTCAGCGAGTAGACGCCGTCGGTGTCGTTGTTCTCGTTGACGCCCTCGACCACCGCGGCGGGAATCAGGCCGGCCAGCAGGGGATCTTCACCGAAGGTGGCCCACTGACGACCGTGGAACGGGTTGCGTTGCAGGTCGGCGGCCGGTCCCGCCCAGCCGGAGAATCCGAGACTGTGTGCTTCGGCGCCGGCCTGCGCGCCGAAGGCGCGGGCCCGTTCGGGGTTCCACGTCGAGGCGAGCGAGAGGCCTGCGGGAAATGCGGTCGTCGGGGATCCGGCCAGGATCACACCGGTTGCGCCGTCGATTTCACGACGCGCGGGGATCCCCAATTCCGGAATCGCCACCGCGCCGCTGCCGCTGCCCGCGAACAGGGTGAGCTTCTGCTCGAATGTCATGGCGGCCGCGAGCAGGTCCGCGCGTTCGTCCGACGACAGCGCGGTGTTCATCCAGGCCGGCTCGGCCGCCGCCGCGGGCGCCGAGACGACGACGCCGGCAGCGATGACGGCGGCTGCCGTCGCCGCTGCGATCGCGCCGCGGAACCGGGGAGTCGTGTGCCGTGGTGGCTTTGGGATCGCGCTCGATGGGGCGATGGCCCGGGCTCTCAGCTTCATTACTGACCTTCCGCGTGCGGCAGGCACGCACCACCGCACAGTTCTTTGGGGATGGCGTGCGAGCCGAGACTGACATTTGAAGCGATTCACGTCAAGCATCGTGTTCGCGACGTGCCGATGCTCTCCCGTTCATCAGAATTTATCCTGGTTATCCGGGACTAAACCGAATCGCCATCGAAATCCAGCATTGACACCACGAGTGCCGACGCACAAATATTGAAGCGCTTCATGGGTTCAACGGAGACTCACCCACGTGGCAGCCGCGCCCACCGGCCGGCGAAGTGGCACCGAGCTCCGGATCGCGAGGAACCGATGGAGTCCGTCCGCGCCCGTCCCCGGCGAGCCATCGCGTTCGCAACCGCCCTCGGCCTGGCGGCGTTGTTCATCACCCCAGCCGCGAGCCCTCCGGCGGCGGCCTCGACGGGGGCCGGCAGCTCCGTCACCGTGACGTACTCGTCCTACAACGTCGACGAAGGGTCGTTCCGGTTGACGCCGCAGGCGACGAAGGTGCTGACACCGCTGAGCGCCAGCACCGCCATGACCATCAACGTCGATCCATCCGTCCAGTACCAGCAGTACGAGGGGTGGGGATCGTCGCTCGAAGATGCGACGGTCTACCATCTCACCCGGCTCAGCTCAGCGAACCGTGAGAGCGCCCTGCATGCGCTGGTGAGCAAGACGGGCGGCAACATGAACCTCTGGCGCACGACGATCGGCTGCGCCGACTTCTGCCGGACGGCCAAGACGACCGGCTTCTGGACGTACGCCGACAACAACGGCGTGCCCGACCCGACGCTCTCCAGCTTCTCGATCGATCGCGACATCGCCGACGGCAAGATCGCGATCATGCAGCGGATGAAGCAGATCAACCCCGAGGTACGCTTCTTCGCCTCGATGTGGTCGCCGCCAGGGTGGATGAAGACCACGGGGAGCATCACCGGCCCGCAGAACGTGTTCGGTCACTGCCACTCGGACGGCACCGAGCCGCGCGTTCAGCACGGAAGCACGGGACCGCACCACACGAACTCGCCGAACGACTACTACCCGGTGCTGGCCGATTACTACGTCAAGTACCTGCAGGCATACGCCGCACAGGGCATCCCGATCCACGCGGTCACGCTGCAGAACGAACCCGACATCCAGATGCCCTACCCGACCACGTGTTTCACGCCCGGTCAGATGCAGGACTTCGCGAAGATCCTCACGCAGAAGCTCACGACCGCAGGTCTCGGCACCAAGGTCTGGGGCATGGACGCGAACCTCACGGGTCAGACGTTCGCGTACGCCGACGCCCTGCTGGGCGACCCGGCGGCCAACGCGGCGGTGGACGGCATCGCGTACCACAACTACGACAACACCAAGATGTGGCAGCCCAACGCGGTGGCGGCGCAGTACCCGACCAAGACCCAGCACATGACCGAGATCACGCAGGGCGCCAACAAGCTGATCGAATTCTTCCGCGGCGGCGTGAGCAGCTACACCGGCTGGGCGACGATGTTCGAGTACTCCTGGTGCGACGCCGTCGACGACAACTCGAACGACCTCGTGCTGTGCAACGCGGGGCCGAGTTGGTGGTCGGATCGTCGCGTGAACCCGAATGATCCGGATGCCGACACCCCGTCGCTCATCTCTCCTCGAGCGGGTGACCCGACCCAGTACGACCTCAACGGCTGGTACTACATCTGGGGCCAGTTCTCGCGCCACCTCCAGCTGGGCGCGAAACGGATCGACAGCACGGATCGCATGGGAAATGTCTCTAACGTCGCCTTCCGGAACCCCGACGGCACCGTCGTCGTCGTCGTCGCCAACCGGCCTGACGCCACCGGGCTGCCCGACAGCGAAGCCGCCCGCTACAACACCACGCAGCTCGACACGGCGGCCGCCCCCATCCGCATCGCGACCCCCGATGGCGAGTTCTCCGACACGGTTCCCGGCGACACCATCGCCACGTACGTCTACGCGCCCACCACCGGCAACGCGCTGAGCAAAGCGGGTTGGACGGCGTCCGCGTCGCACACCTGGGACGCCTTCACGCCGGCGCAGGCGATCGACGGCAACCCGCGCACCCGCTGGATGTCGGGGGTCGACCAGTCCGCAGGGCAGAGCTTCACCCTCGACCTCGGCGCGAGCCGCACCTTCGACCAGGTGTCGCTCAATCAGATCGCGTTCCCGACGGACGCGCCGGTGAGCTACGACGTGCAGACCTCAGCCGATGGGTCGTCGTGGAGCGGCACCGTGTCGTACGGTCAGGGCACGCCCTCGTTCACGAACATCTCGTTCACGGCGACGACCGCCCGGTTCATCAGGATCACGATCACGGGCTCCGCGGGCAGGTGGTGGACCATCGGCGAGGTCAGCGTGTACAACTCCCAGGCGGGCCTGCTGCCCAAGAACGGAGGCGCTGTCTCGGCCTCGACCACCGGATCCGGTGCGGTCTCTGCCGACGCCTGGGACGGCGGCATCCGATCTCGATGGACGACCGGTGTTGCCCAGACTGCCGGGCAGTGGCTGCGCATCGACCTGGCCTGGCCCCGTGCGTTCACCGCGATCGAGCTCGACTCCGGTCAGTGGGCGGAGGACTTCCCGCGTGGTTACGTCGTGCAGCTCTCGAACGACGGCGTCACGTGGGGCGCCGCGGTGGCGACCGGCCAAGGCGCGCCGGGCACGACGCGCATCGAGACAGGTGCGCGCACGGCGCGGTACATCCGTGTGCAGCTGACCGCGCCGTCGGCGGCGAACTGGTGGTCGGTCGCAGAGCTGCGCGTATACAACGGCGCGATCGCGAGTTCGTCGGGTCCGACCTGGTCTTCGATGAGCCACGACGGCTGGCAGGCCACCGCGTCGACCGGGAGTGCGGCGGCGGGGCAGGCCATCGACCAGTGGCTCGACTCCCGGTGGTCGTCGGGAAGCGCGCAAAGCTCCAGCGAGTGGTACGAGGTCGACCTCGGCGCGGCCCGTACTTTCAGAGGGGTCCAGCTCATCCACACCGGGGGTCCCGACAACAGCGGTGGCGACTATCCTCGCGGCTACGAGGTCTATACGTCGACGGACAAGTCGACCTGGACCAAGGTCGCGGCCGGTGACGGCTACGGCGTGGTGAATGCCCTCTTCGCGCCGACGACGGCACGCTACATCAACGTTTACAACACCGGCACGGCGCCTGGCAACTGGTGGTCGATCGGCACGGTGAACGTGCTCGTGGACTGATCTCGCCAGCCGGCGACGCCCGCACATTACGAGCGACGACGACCTCAGCCTGGACTTCGCTCGTCAGCACCTCGACTGAAATCGGGAGGGGTGGCACGAGCGCGCCCGGAGTTCCATCATGGTGACGATGGGCGTGGCCGGGAGCGCTCGTGCTCTCCGCGCTTCGCCCAGCATCCGGCGAGAGATGTCGAACGAGGTCAGCGAATGAACGGAAACGGATGCCGGGTACCCGGCGCTCTCGTGATCGCGGCGTCGGTCTTCGCAGTGTCAGGGTGCTCATTGATGATCCCCGTCGGGCCGATGACCTCCGAGGAGCGAGACATCGGCGACGTGTCGCACGTGGTGCTCGAGACCTCGGGAGACCTTGTCGTGTCAGAGGGCGAGCCGGCGCTCACGGTGCACGCGCCGGAGGGGGCGATCGAGCGTCTCACGTCGGACGTGGACGGCGACACCCTCGTGCTGGACTCCGCTCCCGGCTTCACGATGGGATTCGGCGACGTGCGCTACGACCTGACCGTGCCGCAGTTGGAGCTGATCGAAGTGAACGGCTCGGGCGATGTCGACGCGACGGTGTCCGCCGACGGCACCGTGCAGCTCGACCTCGACGGCTCGGGTGACGTCGACTGGTCTGGCCTGGCGGCCGATCGGGTCGAGGTGCGCATCTCGGGATCCGGCGATGTCACCCTGACCGGTTCGGCAGCCGAGCTCTCCATCGCTCTGGAAGGCAGCGGCAGCGTCGAGGCCGAAGGGCTCGAGACGCAGGATGCCGTCGTCAACCTCTCCGGCTCGGGTGAGGTCGAGGTCTCGGCGAGTGCCACCCTCTCCGTCGACCTCTCGGGCAGCGGCAAGGTCACGTACTCGGGCGACCCGAGTACCGACGTGCGCGTGTCGGGTTCGGGAGACGTCGTGCGCCGCTGAGCGTGAGTGTCGTTCGGACGCGTACGCCAGTGGGGTGCGATCGGGCGGCGGCGCGCGGAACAGGCTGGCATGCTGATCAGGTGGCGCAACCGACCGACCTCCTCGCCGTACTCATCGACGCCGACAACGTCTCGCCCGCCCGCATCGGAGCCGTGCTGACCGAGATCGCGAAGTACGGGACGGCATCCATCAAACGCGTCTACGGCGACTGGACGAAGCCGAACCTACGGGGGTGGAAGGGTGCCGCGAGCGAGCATGTCATCCAGCCGATGCAGCAGTTCGGCAACACCACCGGAAAGAACGCCACCGACAGTGCGCTCATCATCGATGCAATGGACTTGCTGTACACCAGGCGATTCCAGGCGTTCTGCATCGTCTCGTCGGACAGCGACTTCACGCGACTTGCTTCCCGGATCCGTGAGGATGGCGTCACCGTGTACGGATTCGGCGAAGTGAAGACGCCCGAAGCCTTCCGCAACGCGTGTGATCGGTTCACCTATCTGGACGTCATCGATCAACCGGAATCGGATGCTGCGACCACGGCGCTGCAGAGGAAGCGCGTGCCGTCGAAAGAACTCCGCGGAGACACGAAGCTCGTGTTCAATCTTCGCGCGAGCATTGCCGCGGCCTCGGACGAGGATGGCTGGGCGCATCTGGGTGGGGTGGGTTCACTCATGCGCAAGAGCCAGCCTGACTTCGACTCCCGCAACTGGGGCTATGCGAAGCTCTCCGACCTCGTCCGTGAGATCGGGCTGTTCACCGTCTCGCCGAACCCGACCGGCGGCTTGCGCGTGAAGAACGGCACCAAGTAGCCGCGTCGAAGCGGTCGGCTTTCGCTGCTCACCAGCGAGGTCGTCGCATACGACGCAACGCACGTGCGATCGCGCGCGGGGTGAGAACATGATGCGTTGGTTGACGCGACGGCGGGAGTCGAACCCGCAACGCACCCGGGTATGAACCGGTGCCCGGGACCGCCCGGATCGCCGCGATGACCCCACGTTAGACGCCGACCGCGGGGATTGCCTGCGAGTGTCGGAGCGTGTCGGGCGATGACGAGATGTGACGCCACCCGAGCCGTCCAGAAACTCGCGGACGCAGCATCCGTCAGTGTCCGTCGTGGGTGACGACGGGGAGAACCGTGCCGTCGGCATCGAGGAGTGCCGCGCCTTGGCACACCCCGAGAGCGGGCACCACCACGAGCGTGACCAGCGCCGCCGAGCCGATCAGGCCCCACAGGCTCGACCGCGGGGACGGATGCCGCGTGCCCTGCACGATCCCGCAGGCGACGGTGACGCCAAGCGCGAGCAGCAGAGCCACAGCGAGGATGCTCGCGCGTCCCGGCGCGGTCGCGAGCAGCGCCACCGCGGTGCCCATCTCGACGAACAGGCCGGCGACGGCCGGACGCGGTGTCGGGGTCCGGTTGAGGTAGAGGCCCGTGGCTCCCCATGCCAGAGCGCCGAGTCCTGCCGCGACCGACAGTGCACCGAGCGCCCGCGAGAGCGTGTCGGCCTGCACGGCGACGATCGCTGCGGCACCGAGCGCGACGGCCACGAGGCCGAAACCCCACGCGCCGACGGGCACCCACGACGGGGCGCGGCTGACGCGCCCCGTCGTGGGTTCCTGAACCATGGTCACGCCGTCGCGACCTGCGACGAGCGCTCGGCGGCCAGGCCCACGCCCAGCAGCACGATGGCGCTGGCGAGGTGCAGGAAGTGGTCGGGCGCGTTGAGCGCGAGGATGTTCGCCGGCGTGCCGACGAGGAAGAAGCCGACGACACCGAGCAGCAGGTACGCGGCGCCGACCGTGATGTTCACGATCTTTGCCGGGCGCGCACCGGCGATGCCGGCGATCAGCAGCGCCGCTCCGATGAGCAGGTGCGCGACGTTGTGCAGCGGGTTGACCTCGAAGATGCCCAGGAGCAGCCCACCCTCGGTTGCGATGAAGCTGATGGGGCCGGTGACGAAGAACCCGAGAAGGCCGACGAGGAGATAGACGGCGCCGAAGACCGTGGCGACGATGCGATTCGGTGACGAGCCCATGAGAGACCTCTTTTCCCAGCGGCGATCTGCCGTGCTGTGAGGGTTGTTCGGGCCAGGTGCGGAATCGGATGGGATGCCGCGCGCGCGGCGTGCTCGTTGGTCCGAGGCGTTTCGACTCGCTCGTTCCTCGTTCGCTCAACGAACGGGCCAAGGATCTCCGTCTCCCTGCATCCGAAAGCCGGTCGCCGCCGGAATCACTCTTCAAGGGCGGTGACCGGCCGCTCGGAAGGAGGAACGCCGTGCGAAGGAAGGGTCTCGCGAGGATCGCCGCCGACGACTCCGCCGCGCTCGGTGCGGGCGTGCCTGTACGCGCCACGCGCTGAGGACTGCACGATGCTCAGGGCAATCGCAGGGTATGGGGCTTCTCCTGTGATCGTCCTCGCGCCGGCGGCGTGCGGCTCGCCCCCAGGGGCCGCCCCGTCGGCG
>DATEOM010000478.1:0-2576 GCA_035274105.1 Microbacterium sp. | reverse complement strand
CGGTGGCACGCTCGCGCCGAGGCCGGCGGCAGTGCCCGGAAGTCGCGCGCCTCAGACGCGGGTGCCGATGCAGAACGGGTGGCCGGCCGGGTCGAGCATGACGACGTTGCCCTCGGCTCGGTGTGGCTGGAAGTCACAGGTCACGGCGCCCAACGCCTGCAGGCGCGACTCGGCCTCATCGAGGTCGTCGATCCAGAGTTCGAGATGGAACTGGATCGGCACGTCCTGCTGCGGCCAGGTCGGCGCCTGATACCCCTCGAGTCGACGCAGGAGGATCAGTGATCCCTGGTCGAGGTGGATCCAGGCGCCGGTGTCGTTCTCATGGCTGGTGCGTGCGCCGAACGCCTGCGCGTAGAAGTCGATCATCGGCCGCAGATCCAGACAGTCCACCGTGATGGCCGCCAACTCGACGATCGGAGCCGACCGGTCGGAAGGGCCGCCCTGCAGATCCATCCCGGAACCCTCGACCCGCCTCGGCGTCGGCGACGTGGGGCTGTGCGACGCTCCTCTGGTGGTGGCGACGCCGGCGGACCCGTTCGGAGGCGTGGATCCGATGTGGCGACCATGCTTTCTGCTGGCATGGCAGGCATTCCAGGCCGCGAGCATCCCGGTCGGCGCGGTCCTGGTCGACCCGAACGGCGAGAAGGTCAGCTCCGGTCGAAATCGGAGTAACGAGAGTGGCGCGGCGATGGCCGGAGCGCGACGGGCCGCTCCGTGGTCACCTGCAGACCTGGGCCGCGCTGCTGCCGCTGGTCGCAGCAGTCGAACGAGGAGTCGTGTCCGTCCAGGAATGCCACGCCGGGACCATGCCCCGGGTGCTCGCGCTGGCCCGCGGATGGGCCGGGGCGACGGCCGACCGCCTGCGTGCTCTGCACCTGAACTCGGCGCTGGAGCTGACTGGTCCGAAGTGCGGAGGGCGTGGGATTCGAACCCACGAGGAGCAAGCTCCTAGCGGTTTTCAAGACCGCCGCCATCGGCCACTAGGCGAGCCCTCCCACCTGCGGGTTTCACGCTCGACCGTCGCTCGGCTCTCGCTCTGGTCCACGTCTGGTCCACAGGCCGGCTCTGGTTCCTCGTTGCGTCCGGAGCCGCCGTCAGTGTCCCACGACCCGCACCCGCCGAGAGCGCGATGCGCTCGTCGAGCGCAGCGTACGTGCTGACGCGACGCCCGAACGGAAGCCGGTAACAGGTTGCGACGGCGTGAGCGGGCAGCCTGACCTACGGCCGTACCTGGCCCAGCTGATCCGGTGTATCGGCCACGGCGGCCGGGCTGGTGTCCGCTCCAGGCTTCGCCGGGAGATGAAGGCGGTGAGTGAGCTGCAGCAGGCGCATCCGCACCGGCTGCCTGGCGCTCCGAGTTCGAGGCACACCGGATCGCCGCGCGAATCTGGCCCGCAGCGGGCGCTCGACGAGCCGGAAACTGGTCTCGGCCACCACGACGAACATCGCAATCCAGACGATGTCACCGAGCAGAGTATATCCAAGCGCCTTGAGTGCGAGGATTCGCGCCAGATCGTTCCAGAGATAGATGGAATACGACCGCTCGCCGAGCCACCGCATCGGGCCGCTCGCCAGCAGCGAACCAATTGCCGAGCGCGGTCGTATCAGGACACCGATCAGAATCACGAGCGCCAGCACGGTCCCCGCGACGGTCACAAGGGAGGTGCGTTCGGTGTCGTTCCGATATGCGAGGACGGGCAGGAGGACAACGGCCAGCAGAGCACCGGGCGCGAGATATCGGAGCGTACGGGACAACCAATGGTTGTGAACAACGATCGCGAGCAATGAGCCGACCAGGATAGGCAGAGCGTTCGTGTCACTCCCGACGTACTCGTGCCGATCGAAGAACACCTCCCGGCTCAGACCGAGGTAGAGGTTGAGCGCCAGGGTGATCCCGATGAACGTCGCGGTGAGCGCGGCGAACAGCCTGGGGACGCGGCGATAGACCAAGAGCAGTGCGAATGCCCACAGCAAGTAGTACTGCTCTTCGATCGACAGCGACCAGGTGAAGTTGAGGTAGTCCTGCGTAGCGAAGAAGTGGCCGGACCAGTCGAAGAGGCTCGTCGTATACACGACCGCCGCACCGGCGGGTGCGAAGATCTGGCCGACGCTGAGGTGCACCGGATCGGGGAATGCTCGTCGATCTATGAGCAGCACCGCGACCGTCACCGCCACGACCGTCAGCAACGCCGGCCAGAGGCGCGCGGCGCGTCGGCGATAGAACGCGCGCACATCGATGGTGCCGCCGTCGAGTTCACGGACCAATAGGGTGGTGATGAGATAGCCCGACAGGCAGAAGAACACCGTCACACCGACGAAGCCGTCGATGAGCGGCCTGGTCGGAGCGTGCTGGCCGAGGACCAGAAGAATCGCCACGGCACGGACGCCATCCAATCCAGGAACGTAATAGCGGTCGCCGTGCACGGGCCGACCTTAGCAAGGGTCTGTCCCGGCCGGGTCGGACCGTCACTTGATGCAGCCGCCCCTGCTCTGCGTAATCGACGGCCGCCTGGCTGAATGGCGCTACTACGCCGATGATCGCCCACCACGAGAATCACTAGTATCGGGTGATGTCC
>DATEOM010000477.1:0-25690 GCA_035274105.1 Microbacterium sp. | reverse complement strand
AGCGGCGTCTGCCCGCGGAGCCCGCCGACGGTGATGGCGACCGCACCCGCGGCACCGAGCCCGAGGAGCGCGCGGCGCGACAGCGCTGCCGAAGCGACCTCCTGGAACGTCTCGTTGTGCGACGAGTTGCACTCGGGGCCCAGGCACGCGTTGGCGCACTTGTACTGGCACGTCACGGCGAGGCGCTTGCCTCGTACGTGGTCGGCCATGGGCAGGGAACGGCGGAATCCTTCGATGATGCTCACGAGCGTCCTCTCGGCATGCATGACAGCGGGCTGGCGTGGGGTGGCGCCAGCCTCGCCTCGTGGGGCGAAGCCGCCAGGAACCCGAGGTGAACGGCCGGCGACGAGGACATGAGAACGGCCTCATCCAACGGATGCTGCCGCCGCCGGCCGGCGGACGGTGGAAGGCGTCAGGTGGCCGGCGCGGATGCCAGCGCGTTGATCGCCCGGATCAGGCGGTGCAGTTCACCCACGCGGAACTGATTCAGCCGCAGGACGAGCCGCGGCAGGTGCAGCTCGTCGTCGTCCTCGACCTCGACGGTCAGCGGTCCGCGGCGCTCGATCCCGCCCTCGGTGAGAAGGTCGCCGAACGCGGCATTGAGCGCCTGGACCTCAGCATCCGTGGGCTCCCCCTTCAGACGCAGCACGAGCCGCTTGCCGACCCACCGCAGCGAGTCGTAGTTGCGGTAGAACCCGGTGAGCTCGTCGACCGCGGCGGTGACCGAATCGGTGACGAGCACACGGTCGAAGTCGCCCGGCGAGATCACGCCGGACGGCAGCAGGTGCTCGTCGACGAAGCGACGCAGTCCCGACCAGAAGGTGCCGCCGGGCGCATCGAGCAGGACGATGGGCGTCGGATCAGCCTTGCCGGTCTGCTGGAGCGTGAGCAGCTCGAACATCTCGTCGAGCGTGCCGAACCCGCCCGGGACGCAGACGAAGCCGCTCGACTCCTTCACGAGCATGAGCTTGCGGGTGAAGAAGTACTTCATCGCGACGTTGCGCGCGTTGGCGCCCACGATCGCGTTCGGCTTCTCCTCGAACGGGAGGCGGATCGAGACCCCCAGCGAGCGGTGCGGGCCGGCGCCCTCGGCAGCCGCCTGCATGATGCCGGGTCCCGCGCCGGTGACCACCATCCAGCCGCGCTCGGCGAGCGCGGTGGCCACTTCGGACGCCTGGCGGTACAGCGCGTCATCGGGCAGCGTGCGCGCGGAGCCGAAGATCGAGACCTTGGGGATCCCTCGATAGGGCGCGAAGAGGCGGAACGCGGCGCGCATCTCGCTGAGGGCCGCGGACGTGATCTTGAGG
This sequence comes from Microbacterium sp., assembly GCA_035274105.1. Classification (GTDB taxonomy): domain Bacteria; phylum Actinomycetota; class Actinomycetes; order Actinomycetales; family Microbacteriaceae; genus Microbacterium. The sequence continues at coordinate 24,383 of DATEOM010000477.1, read as the reverse complement.
TCGAGACGCTCGGTGTCGTCGATTCCCAGGCCGATGCCGGTCGCGAGGATTCGCGCCACGAGGTCGGTGCTCTCGGTGATGCCCGCTGCGGCGATGGTCGCGCGGAGCTCCTCGGTCACGGGATGCGGGATGGTTCCGGTGTCGCTGGGGCCCATGACGCCCAGAGTGCCACGCGGAGCCGCCGTTCGGTGGACGACGCGTGAACGATCTCGTCACGCCGAGGCAGGCTCCGTGCCGCCGGACCGCTCGCGAGGGCCGGCGGCGATCGGTTCAGCGGGCGCTGAGATGGGCGACGGCGTCCGCGACCGAGACGACCTCGCGGTCGCCGGTGCGGCGGTCCCACAGTTCGACCTGGCCCTCGGCCGCGCCGCGACCCACGATGACGATCTTCGGCACGCCGACGAGCTCGGCGTCGCCGAACTTGACGCCGGGCGAGACCTTGGGGCGATCGTCGTAGAGCACGTCGAGACCGGCCGCCTCGAGGTCGGCCGACAGCTGCGCCGCCACATCGAACATGACGGCGTCACGGCCCGCCGCGACCACGTGCACGTCGAACGGCGCGACGGACGCGGGCCAGATGAGCCCCTTGTCGTCATTGTTGAGCTCGGCGATGATCGCGAGGATGCGGGTCACGCCGATGCCGTACGAGCCCATCGTGACGGTCACGAGCTTGCCGTTCTCGTCGAGGACCTTGAGACCCAGCGCATCGGCGTACTTGCGGCCGAGCTGGAAGACGTGGCCGATCTCCATGCCGCGCGCGAGCTCGACCGGGCCCGAGCCGTCGGGCGCGGGGTCGCCGGCGCGGACGCTGGCCACCTCGACGAACCCGTCGCCCGTGAAGTCGCGGCCCGCGACGAGGGTGTGCACGTGCTTCTGGTCGATGTTGGCGCCGGTGACCCACGCGGTGCCGTCGACGACGCGGGGGTCGAGGAAGAACCTGATGCCGGTCGCCGACTCCTCGCCGAGCACGGGGCCCGTCTCGGACCACGGGCCGATGTAGCCCTTCACGAGGAGCGGGTGCTTCTCGAAGTCCTGCTCGGTCGCAGGCTCGACGGCCGCCGGGGCGAAGGCCACCTCGACGCGCTTGTCGTCGACGTCGCGGTCGCCGGGCACACCGACGATCACGAGCTCGCGCGTGCCGTCGAGGTGGGTCAGCGCCAGCACGACGTTCTTCAGCGTGTGCGCGGCGCTCCACCCGGTCAGTCCGTCGGTCGCGGGGCCTGCGATGCCCGAGGGGGGTGCGTCGAGGTGCGCGTTCGCGTGGTCGACGAGCGTCTGGATCGTCGGCGTGTTCGGCGAGTCGAAGATCACGGGGGCACCGAGGCCGTCGAGGGCGATCGGCTCGGGCGCGATGGTCGTGAAGGCCTCGACATTCGCCGCGTACCCGCCCGCCGAGCGCACGAACGTGTCTTCGCCGACGGCGGTGGGGTGCAGGAACTCTTCCGAGCGCGAACCGCCCATGGCTCCGGCATCCGCCTGCACGATCACGTACTCGAGACCCAGCCGCTGGAAGATGCGCTCGTACGCGTCGCGCTGCAGCATGTAGCTCGCGTCGAGACCCGCGTCCGACGAGTCGAAGGAGTACGCGTCCTTCATGGTGAACTCGCGGCCGCGCAGGAGGCCCGCGCGGGGCCGCGCCTCGTCGCGGTACTTGTCCTGGATCTGATAGATCGTGAGGGGCAGGTCCTTGTACGACGAGTACAGATCCTTCACGAGCAGCGTGAAGACCTCTTCATGGGTCGGGGCGAGCAGATAGTCGGCGTCCTTGCGGTCCTTCAGGCGGAAGATGCCGTCGCCGTACTCCTCCCAGCGGCCGGTCACCTCGTACGGCTCGCGGGGCAGCAGCGCCGGGAAGTGCACCTCGTACGCGCCCGCGTTCGTCATCTCGTCTCGGATCACCTGCTCGAGCTTCGCCTTGACACGCAGACCCAGCGGCAGCCACGCGAAGATGCCCGGCGCCTGGCGGCGGATGTACCCGGCGCGCACGAGCAGCTTGTGGCTCGTGACTTCGGCGTCGGCGGGGTCTTCACGGAGCGTGCGGAGGAAGAAGTGCGACAGACGGGTGACCACGAGGGACAAGTTTAGGGCGATCGGATGCTGCGCCCCCGCGTCACGGGCGCATCGCGGCGAAGACGACCTCGGCCAGGGGCACCGCTTCGGCAGGGTCGCGGACGATGTCGGGCGTGACCATGAGCATGTTCACCCCGTCGGTGGCGACGATGACCTCGCCGGAGCCCTCGTACCGGTCCAGCCCCGGCACGATGACCGCCGCCTGCGCCCCACTCACGGTCACCGCGCCCGCACCCTGCGCCGCGACCGCGGTCGGGAATGTCAGCGCACCGCCCGGGACGACGTCGATCCGCACGACTTCTCCGGCGGAGGTGTCGCCGCTTCCGGAAGTGAAGTGCAGCTCGCACGCGAACGCCGCCCCGGCCAGCGACACGATCGCCTCAGGCTGCGCTCCGGGGTCCGAGGTCGTCGGCTCGAGCTGCGTCACCCGCTCGTACCCGTACACTCCGGGATCGACCTGCGCCGCCAGCGCGGGGCAGTCCGGCTGCGACCACCACTGGGCGGTCCTCGTCGCCGGCGTCGCCCGGGGCTGTTCACCGAGCCGGGCGGCCGCAGCCGCGTACAGGGCGTCCACTCCCGACGCGGAGACCTGGTCGGTGGGGCCGTAGGCGCGGACCAGAAGCCACGTTCCGTCCACGGTGCCGGAGGTCGTGCACTCGACGGAAGGGCCGTTGCCCGAATCGACACAGCCGGCGGCCGCCGCAGCACGCACGGCCGCGGGCACGACGGACTCCGGGTAGGCGAACAGGTGCACCGTCGCCGCCAGATACGCCTCCTCCGAGACCCAGACGCAGTCGATGCCGCCCAGGACGTCGTTCGCGCCCGTCCGCCAGCGGTAGTCCGACCGCATCATGCCGACGCCGCGCAGCCCGTCGACCTCCTCGTCAGTGAGGGTGGCGCCGCAGTCTCCGCCGAAGGCGGGCACCGCGTCGGGGCTCGGCGCGGGCTGGGTTTCCTGCGGGGCCGGCGCGGGCGACGGCGATGTGGGCGTCGGCGTCGGCTCGGGTGTCGGGGCTGTCACGCTCGGCGTCGACACAGGACTCGGCGTGGAGTCCGAGCTCAGCAGCGCCGCCGTCGTGAGGGCGCCCCCGGTCACCGCCCCCACCATCACGAGCGCGATGGCCCCCGCGAGGATCGGGGCGCGGTGGCGACCCACGGGCTTCACCCGCTGGGTGCCGGCCAGCACCAGATCGCGCATCTCGTCGTGCTCACGCGGCGAGAGTCCCTCGTTCATGTCCACGCCCCCTCGATCGCCCCGAGCTCATCTCGCAGTTTCGCCTTGGCTCGTGCCAGCCGGGACTTGACGGTTCCCACCGGGATGCCGAGTGTCTCCGCGGCTGCACGATCCGGGTATCCCTCGAGCACGGTCAGCACGACCACGCTCTGCTCGCGCGCCGGCAGGCGCCGCAGCGCGGCCAGCACGCCGGTCTCGTCCGCGGCAGACGGCGAAGGGACGTCGCCCGCGGCGGGCGTTCGGGCGAGGAGGGCGCGATAGCGCCGGCCCGATCGCTCGAGGTTCCGTGCGGAATTCGAGACGGTGTTCAGCAGCCAGGGCAGCGGCGATCCGTCGACCAGGCGAACCGACTCCCGCTTGCGCCAGAGTTCGAAGAACGCGATGGTGACGGCATCCTTCGCGTCCTCGCGATTGGTGAGCAGCCGTCGCGCGTGGCGGAACAGCCGCGCTTCGTGCCGGTCGAACAGGCTTCCCAGCGCGGCCTCGTCGCCCTCGCACACCCGCCCCCAGAGGGAGGCGTCCTGCTCATCGCTCATATCTTGTAGTGTCCGCGATCGCCCGAACGGTTCACACCTGCCGTGCCTACACTGAGCGGGTGCCCGCACGCCGACCTCGACTCGCACCCGCACGCGCCCACGACGAGCTCGTCGAATCGTTCGCCCGGCTGCGCGAGGACCTCGATCTTCCGGCGGCGTTCCCCGCGGAGGTCGAGGCCGAGGCGCAGCGCGCGGCGACCACCGTCTCGGTCGACCCCGCGGTCGCCGAGCTCGATGATCTGCGCCATATCGAGTTCCTCACGATCGACCCTGAGGGCTCCACCGATCTCGACCAGGCGCTCCACCTCGAGCGCACCCCGACCGGGGGCGTGCTGCACTACGCGATCGCAGACCTGCCGGCATTCGTCACGCCGGGCGGTGCGGTCGACGCCGAAGCGCGCCGGCGCGGGCAGACGTTGTACGCGGCCGACGGCCGGATCCCCCTGCATCCCGTCGCCATCAGCGAGGATGCCGCGTCGCTGCTGCCGGAGCGCGACCGTCGGGCGTTCGTGTGGCGATTCGTCCTCGATGACGGGGCCGCGCCCATCGAGACCACGCTGCGTCGCGCCGTCATCCGCTCGCGCGCGCAATGGAACTACGTCGACGCTCAGGCCGCGGTCGACGCCGGTACCGCTCCGCCGAGTCTGGAAGCGCTCGCCTGGTTCGGCTCCCAGCGACTCGCCCGCGAGGCGGAGCGCGGCGGGGCCAGCCTGAACGTGCCCGAGGCCCGTATCGTCGCCGACGACGGCGGATACCGGCTCGAACGCGACACGCCCCTCGCCGTCGAGGACTGGAACGCCCAGGTCTCGCTCCTCACCGGCATGGCCGCCGCCGACCTGATGCTGCGTGGCGGCGTGGGCATCCTCCGCACGATGCCGGCCGCCGAGGCCGACGACGTGGCCGCATTCCACGCGCAGACGGTGGCGCTCGGCATCCCGTGGCACGCCGAGGTCCCGTACGGCGACTACCTGCGCGAGCTCGAACGCGATTCACCCGCCGCCCTGGCGATCCTCGATGCCGCATCGGGTCTGTTCCGCGGCGCCGGGTATGCGACGTTCGACGGAGCGCCGCCCGCCGACCCGCTGCAGGCGGCGATCGGCGCGCCGTACGCTCACGCCACGGCGCCGCTGCGGCGGCTCGTCGACCGCTGGTCTCTCGTGGTCTGCGAAGCGCTCGCGAACGGGCGGCCCGTTCCCGAGTGGGCGCGCGAGAGCCTTCCGGCACTGCCGAAGATCATGGCGCGCAGCGACGGCGTCGCGAACCGGCTGGGTGCGGCGACCCTCGATCGCGTCGAGGCCGCACTCCTCTCAGGACACGAGGACCGCGTCTTCGAGGCCGTGGTGCTGGGCCTTCGAGGCGACGGCGCGCGCGTGCAGCTGACCGATCCGCCGGTCAGCGCGAAGGTCGCAGGACTCGACGCGCCCGCGGGGGCGACGGTGCGACTTCGTCTCAAGACGGCGGACATCGCCTCGGGCACCGTCGTCCTCGTACCCACCGCCTAGCGTCGGTGCGTCAGCGGACGGCGGGACACGGCACTACGGGACCGCGCGCGAACACCTCGTCCGCGGTCACTGGGCGTTCGAGTACTCCGCGACGGTTGCCGCAGAGAAGGCGGAGCACGCCCTCACGTCGCAGATCGAGCACTCGGTGCCCCTGCGGTAGTGCTCGTGCGCTTCGAACGGATGCCCGCACGCGCACATGTCAGTCGCCTGCGGAACCGTCTTCTTCGAGATCCCCACGTGTCCTTGCCCCCGGATTGGAATGACCCGACGCGATCAGCACTCGGGATAGTGGTCGTCGACCATTCTGGAAGTCGATCCTGAGACGACGCTCAATGGCGCCCGCGCCCCTCTTGTCCACCTTACGGAGGACATTTTATCCCATCACCTGCGGAATGTCCTCCGAAGAGGGGACACGAAATCGGCGCTGTTTACCCGAATCTGGTGTCGCGTTCACGCGGTTGAAACACCTCGTGGTCACGCTCGAAGAAGAAGGAAATCGGCAAACCGAGCCCCACCGGATCCGCTTCCCCCACGAGCGGACCACGTCACACGGGGTGTGCTGGACCGCATCGACGCGACGGGTGCGACCAGCCCGTCCGCGTCGGACCGACAATCACCGCTCCACCGTTCCCCATGGAAGGGCGTCACATGTCCAACGATTCGAACCTCTCCTCCCCGCGCGTCTCGATCGTCGTTCCCGTTCGGAACGAGGCCAAGAACCTCGAGATCGTCCTCCCCCTCTTGCCTGACGTGCACGAGATCATCGTCGTCGACGGACACTCCGTCGACGGATCGCCGGAGGTCGCGCGGCGCGTCCGGCCCTCGGTCGACGTCATCACCCAGACCCGCAAGGGCAAGGGCAACGCCCTCGTGTGCGGATTCGAGCGCGCGACCGGCGACATCATCGTCATGTTCGACGCCGACGGCTCGGCCGATGCTGACGAGATCCCTCGCTTCGTCGACGCGCTGATCAGCGGCGCCGACGTCGCCAAGGGAAGCCGCTTCATGGCCGGCGGCGGAAGCGAGGACATCACGTTCCACCGGCAGCTGGGCAACAGGTTCCTCAACGTCCTGACGAACATCCTCCTGGGGACCAAATACTCCGACCTCTGCTACGGCTATAACGCGTTCTGGCGCCGCATCGTGCCGACGCTCGACCTCCCGGCGCCCGACATCGCCGGCGCCGGAGGCGAGATGCTCTGGGGCGACGGCTTCGAGATCGAGACCCTGCTCAACTGCCGCTTCGCCGAGAACCGCCTCACCGTCGTGGAGGTGCCGAGCGTGGAACTCCTCCGCATCCACGGCGAGAGCAACCTGAACGCCGTCAGTGACGGGTTGCGCGTGCTCCGCACGGTGCTCGACGAGCGCCTCAACCGCTGGGGCCGCGGGCGCCGTCCCGCCACCACGCCCGTGTTCTCGACGCCCGCGCGCGACGCCGCGACCCCGAGCGCGAACCGCTCCGCACCCGTCGCCCCCGTGCTCGAGGAATCGGTCAAGACGGCCGGCTAGCGATGTCGGTCAGCGTCGTCATCTGCGCGTACACGATCGACCGCTGGGAGCAACTCGTCCTCGCGATGGACTCGCTTTCCGCGCAGACCCCGTCACACGAGACGATCCTCGTCGTCGACCACAACGATGAGCTGCTGGAGCGAGCCCGCTCGCGCTGGCCGGACTCGATCGTCCTGTCCAACACCGCGCGCCGCGGACTCTCCGGAGGGCGCAACACCGCTCTGGAGGCGGCCACCGGTGAGGTCGTCGCGTTCCTCGACGACGACGCCGCCGCCGAACCGGGGTGGCTGGAAGCGCTCGTGGCTCCATTCAGCGACGCACGGGTCGTCGCGGTGGGAGGCAGCGCGAGCCCGGTCTGGCCGGGCGAGCCACCTGCCGCGCTCCCGGAGGAGCTGCTGTGGATCGTCGGATGCAGCTACCTCGGACTCCCAGAGGCGGGCCCCATCCGGAATGTGATGGGCTGCTCGATGGCCTTCCGGCGCGAGCCGCTCCTCGCCATCGGCGGCTTCAATCCCGACACCGGCCGCGTCGGCACTCTCCCGATCGGGTGCGAGGAGACGGAGGCATGCATCCTGCTGCGTCAGGCCGACCCGACGCGCACCATCCTGTACGCGCCGGCGGCGAACGTACGTCATCACGTGAGCGCAGACCGGGTGCGGCTCGCGTATGTCGCACACCGCAGCTGGTGCGAGGGGCTGTCGAAGGCGGGGATCGCGCGCACGGTGGGCCGGCAGGACGCCCTGGTCGCCGAGTCGGCATACGCCACGCGCGTCCTTCCCGCCGGCGTGTGGCGAGAGATACGGCGCGGTCGGGCGGGTCTGGTGCCCGCGTTCGCGATCGCGCTGTCGCTCGGTCTCGCCGGGTTCGGGTATGTGTGCGGCAGCCTCGCCGCGGTGCGGCCGGGTGCGGCACGGGCACCGCTCACCGACGGGGCACGGGTATGACGAACATGGTCCGCGCACCCGAGACGGCGCCGGCCACGACGGTCCGCGCGCGCGTGTCACGCGACTCGCTGTGGCTGGCGTCGGGGTACGCCGCGACCGCGGGCTCGGGGTTCGTGTTCTGGCTGCTCGCGGCGGTGTGGCTCCCCCAGTCCCAGCTCGGCATCGAGGCATCGGTGCTGGCCGTCGTGATGGCCGCCGCCGCGCTGGCGTCCAACGGGCCCGGCAGCGCACTGGTGGTCATGCTCCCCGTCGGTGGGCCTGCCGCGCGAGAGGCGCTCCGGCGGGCGCTCACCGCCACCGCCGTGCTCGCACTGGTGGCCGGAGTCGTCGCGGGCACGCTGGTCGCGGTCCTCCTCCCGTCCGCGCTGCCGCCGGTCTTGACCGTCTGCGTGGTCGCGACGTGTTCGGTCGCGTGGGCGCTGTTCAACGTGCAGGCTCAGGCGCTGGCCGGCGCCTCCGACGCGCGTGGGACGCTCGTCGTCAACGGATCCGCGAACGTGCTCAAGCTGGGTCTGCTCGCGCTGCTCGCCTTCGGCGCGCAGGCGACGCCCCTCATCCTCGTCGTCGCCACGTTCATTCCCGCGCTCGCGATGACGACAGTGAGCCTCGCGGTGCTGGTTCCGCGGGCGCTCCGTCGCGACGATCGGCGCTCCGGGTCGGTGCGCGCGTGGGACGCCGATCTCGCGATGGCCTTCCGCCGGTTCTCCTTTCAGAACGCCATCGCCATCGGCATCGTGATGTGCGCCGGCCTGTCGCTCTCGTTCCTCGTGACCACGCTGGCCTCGCCCGCCGAAGGCGCGATCTTCGCGATCGCGTTCCAGTTCAGCGTCGCCCTCGACCTCGTGGGCGTGGCGGTGGCCACCGCGCTCGCCCGGAGCGCGGTGGGGGCTTTCGCCGACACCGCCGGACTCGCTCACAGCTACGCGCTGAAGGTGTCGCTCGTGGTGGCTGCCCTCGGCGCCTCAGCAGCGATCGCCACGCCCCTCATGTTCCTGCTGCTCGGCCGAGGTTATCCGCCCCTGTACGGAATGGCGGTCGTGGGGATCCTCGCCGCGGCGAGCGCGATGCGTCCCGGCTACGACGTCTGGTCGGCGCTGTCTCGCGCGCGGCACCGCGTACGCCCGGTGCTCGTCGGCAACGCGGTCTGGGTGCTCGCACTGTTCGGGTTCGTCCTCCTCCTCGTCCCCCGGTGGGGGGCACTGGGCGCGTCGATCGCCGTCGCGTGCGCGGCGCTCGTCCTCACTCTCATCGGCACGATCGGCCTTCGCCACGCCCATGCCCACCGTGCCGCGCCCCTCCCCTCGAAAGGTGCACCCGCATGACGACGCTCGCGCTCCCCCTGGCCATGCCGCTCCACGGCCCGGTCGACAGAGAGGTCGCCACGTGGGTCGGCCTCGTCGAGGCCTCCGACCTCGCCGGCGCACCGCAGCGCGTCCTGCTCGAATCAGGCGAGCAGTTCGACCGCGCCAGACTCCTGGTGCGCGATCGCGGCTCGGTCCGCGGATACATCGCCGTCCCGGTCGTGGACGGTGAAGCTGATGCCTCGGCGGTCATGGACGCAGCCGACCGCCTCCCCGCCATCCCGCCTGCGGCGCTCCCGGTTCCTCAACCGATCACCGTCGTCGTCTGCACGCGGGACCGGGGCGGCCTGCTGCGGGAGTCGCTCGACGCGATCCGGGCGATCGACTATCCGCTCATGGAGACCGTCGTGGTCGACAACGCGCCCTCGGACGATGAGACCCACGACCTGCTGGCACACGAATTCCCCGAGTTCCGATATGTGCGGGAAGACAGGGCGGGGCTGTCGCACGCGCGCAACGCGGGGTTGCAGGCGGCGTCGTCCTCCATCGTCGCGTACACCGACGACGACGTGATCGTCGACCCTCAGTGGCTCTGGGCGATCGCCGCGGGATTCGCGCGCAGCGACGACGTAGGCTGCGTGACCGGGGTCGTGCCCAGTGGCGAGCTGCGCAATGCGGTGCAGGCGTGGTTCGACGCACGCGTGAGCTGGTCCAAGCTCACCGCCCCGCGCACGTTCCGGCTGAGCGATCCGCCGGACGACCTACCGATGTTCCCCTTCTGTGTCGGCGAATTCGGCACGGGCGCGAACTTCGCGGTGCGCCGCGACCACATGCTCGCCCTCGGCGGCTTCGACACCGCTCTCGGCGCCGGGACCCGCACGAAGGGCGGGGAGGACCTCGACATGTTCCTGCGGATGCTCTACGACGGTCAGGCGATCGTGGTCAACCCGGCCGCCGTCGTCTGGCACCGGCACCGCGACGACCTTGCCGCGCTCGAGGCGCAGGCCGTCGGCTACGGTCGCGGATTCGGCGCCTGGGCGGTCACCGTCGCACTGGATCCCCGCACCGTCGGCGCGGCCATCGCCAGATCGCCCCGAGCTTTCGCACGCCTGGTCAACAAGCCGATGACATCCGTGGATGAGACGACGGTGGCCGCCACCCTGTCGCGCGAGTCCAAGGGAATCGGGCGGGTCGAGCTGGCCAGCGTCCTCGGCGGCCCCACGGCGTACTTCGCCGAGCGGCGGGCGCAGCGGGACGCCGGCATATTCGCGGGGCCGTCCTCCCGCGCCATCGCCCTCGATCGGCGTCTGTGGTCGGTGCTGGCCGCCCTCGGTGGCCTCTTCGGGCTGCTCGCACTGCTCCCCGCTGCCGCCGGCGTGTCCCTCGCCTTCCTGGCGATCTTCATCCTGATCGGCCCCGGCTCACTCGTGCGGGCCTGGGTGCCTCTTCCCCCGCACTTCGCGCCGATCGTCATCCCGGCACTCGGCCTCTCGGCGGTGATCCTCATCACGACCGCGACCGTCAACCTGCAGTGGTGGGCACCCGCCCTCTGTCTTCTTGCGGCGGCGACGGCGACATGCGTGGGCGCCGTCGCATCGTTCGTCACGGAGAGGCCGGCATGACCATCACCGAGCCGCGTCTCACCCCGCCCGGGACGACGGACCGGCCGGCGCTCCGCCGGGCCGGTTGGAAGCCCGCCGCGATCGTGCTCCTGGTGGCCGTAGCGCTGTGGGCGATCGCCCTTCCCACTCTTCACGACGCACCGTGGAATCTGTTCGGCCTGCTGCCGGCCGCCAGCCCGCTCTTCCCGGTGTCGATCGCGCTCGCCACGATCGCGTTCTGCGTCGCGATCGCATGCGGCGCCAGCCGGACGGCCGGAGTGGCGCTCGTGGCGACGGTGCTCATGATGCGACTGCCCACGGCGCTGTCGACGGATGCGCCACTCTACTCGTGGACGTACAAGCACTTCGGTCCGATCGACTACATCCAGCGCTTCGGCAGCGTCGATGTGACGGCCGACATCTACCACAACTGGCCGGGGGCGTTCTCACTCATCGCCTGGATCAACACGATCACCGGGTCGGAGACGATCGTCATCGCGCAGTGGTTCGCCGTCGGTGCGCAGCTCGCGTTCACCGGCGCGGTGTTCTTCCTGGCCCGCACCTACGGCTACGCCGCACCGACCGCGCTGGTCGCCGCTTTCGGAGCGCACCTCGTGAACTGGGTCGGGCAGGACTACCTCTCGCCCCAGGCCATCGCCTTCGCCCTCGGGATCGTCGTGATCGCGCTGGTGCTGGCGTCGACCCGCACCACGGCCGCCGCGTGGGTCGCGGTGCCGATCTTCGCCGCGATCGTCGTGACGCATCAGCTCACTCCGTACTGGCTGCTGGCCGCAACCCTCCTGCTCACGCTGCTGGGACGCGTGCGACCGCGCTACATCGTGGCGGTGTTCGCCGCGATCGCCGTCGGCTACCTGCTCCTGCACTTCGAGGTCGTGTCGAAGTTCGGAGACCTCATCAACCTCGACCTCCTCAGCAACATCCTGACGCCGTCCGCGCGCAACGAGGTGCTGGGCGCACCGAGCATCGGACAGGTCGTCAACTCGTGGATCGCTCGGGGAATCACCGGACTCGTGTGGGTGTCGGCCGCAGCGGTGGTCGTGGTGCACCTCATCCGTCACCGCGACCGGTGGCGCGACATCGCCGTGCCGGCGGTGGTCGCCTTCTCCCCAGCGCTGATCCTCCTCGGGCAGGGGTACGGCGGGGAAGCCTTGTTCCGCGTCTTCCTCTATTCGATCCCCGGATGCATGCTGATCCTCGCGCCCGTCCTCACACAGCTGCTCACCGGCGGAATCGCGCTCGGCCGGCGGGCGGCGCAGGTGGCCGTCACGACGGTCCTTGCGATCGTCGCTCTGGGATCGATCCAGACGTCGTACGGAGGGTGGTTCGCCAACCTCGTCACCCCCGAATCGGTGCGGCTGACCACCCAGGTGCTCACGGAGGAGGATCCCTCCACGCTCACGATCGGCGTCGCCCCTGGCGCACCGGGCCGGATCGTCGCGGAGTACGTCGACTTCGTCCGCGCGAACAAGCTCTTCGACAGCGGGATCGACATGTGGCTCACGTCGTGGCCCGGCTGGGAGAACGAGGAGTTCGCGGATCCGCGCCGCGTCGAACGCCTCACGGACAGCCTGGTGTGGGAGCGGCGCCCCGCCCTCGTCGTCATCACGGAGCAGATGCGCGCGTACAGCGCGTACTACGGCACGCTCCCTGACGGCGCGCTCGACCGATTCCAGGGATTCCTCGAGGACGACCCCCGCTGGGATCTGGTCTACGAATCGGACGAGACCCTCGTCTACCGCCTCGATCTCACGCTCGGTGCCGACTCCGCGGGACAGGGCTGACATGCGCACCCCCGTCGACGCCGTGGCCCAGCGCACGTCCCGCGCACAGCCCGACCTCGCCGCCGGCGCGGGAGGGATCACCGGCGCGGTCATCACGACCTACGCGGCTCGCTTCGCGTCGATGATCGCCTACGTGGCGTTGCTTCCGGTGGTGCTCACCACGTTCGGCGCGGAGGCGTACGGCCTCTACATGCTCACCGTTGCCGTCGGCGCACTGTTCCAGCAGGATCTCGGCGTCGGAGGGGCGACCACGCGGTTCATCGGAGTGGCGGCGCCATCGAACGACTTCGCCCGCATGCGCAGGGTCGCTGCGACGAGCAACGTGTTCTTCCTCGCGGCCGCGGTCATCCTCTCCAGCGCCACCGCGCTGGTGTTCGCCCTCACGATCCCCCGCACGCAGTTCGGTCATGAGCTTTCCGGCACCGCCTGGATCCTCGCGGTCCTCGGCGTCGCCAACGTGTTCATCCTGCTGTCGTTCTCCTCGAACCGGCAGATCCTCACCGGGATCGGCCGTCTCAACGACGTCAACTACCTCCTCATCGGCCTCGCCGTCTTCCGCGTCGCGCTCACGCTGCTGGTCTGCTGGGCGGGCGTCGGGATCGTCGCCGTCGCGGCCGTGGACGTGCTCGGCATCCTCGCGTTCGGCATCGCGACCTATGCGCTGCGACGCACACGAGCGCCGCAGATCACGGCCCGCCCGAGGGACTTCCGATGGAGCGTGTTCCGCGAGCTGTTCGCGGTCTCGGCGCAGCTCATGATCCTGGGCCTCGCCGGCGTCGTGATCATGCAGGTGGGCGGCATCCTCACCGCTCTGATGCTCCCGATCGCCTTCACCGCCCTGTACGCCGCGGGCCAGCGCATCTACCTGCTCGTGAAGGAAGTGACGAACTCGCTCGCCACCGCGATCCTGCCGACCGCGTCGATGCGGGAAGGCGGTGCGGCAGGTACGCCCATCGGCGAGATGTATCTCAGGGGCACCGGCTACGCGAACATGCTGATGATGGTCGTCCTCGTGCCCGTGGTCGTCTTCATGCCCCAGATCATGGGTGTCTGGCTCGGGCCGTCGGGCGTCGGCGCAGCGATCGTCGCGCAGATCCTCGTGCTGTCGATGTTCGCGAACAACAACCACCTCCTCGCCGTTCCCATCCTCACCGCGCAGGGCTCGGTGCGCGGCTACGCGGTCCTCCACACGGTCTGGGCGGTCACGGGCACGGCCCTGGCGGTCGTGCTCGGAGCGCCCTTCGGGCTCACGGGCATCGCATTGGGACTCGTCCTCCCGATCCTCCTGCTGGAGCCCATCTACGTCGCGATCGCGCTGCGTCGTCTCGACCTCCGCGTCAAGGACTTCGCCGTCCGCTGTCTGCTGCTGCCGTTCGGAACCGTCGCGCCGGCGGCCGCCGCGCTGCTCATGGTGAGCCTGCTCGACCCGCCGATCGCCCTGATCCCCGTGATCGGCGCCGCCTGGGCGATCACGGCGATCACCCTCTACTACTTCATCGCCCTCGATGCGACGACCCGATCGTCGCTGCGATCCGCCCTCACCCGCCGCCTGCGCGGCGGCCGCACCGTGGAGGACTCCCCGTGACGCTGCCGATCGAGAACGCGAACTCCCGCATGTCGCACCCCGAAGACCCGATCATCGAGATGCAGCGCCGTTCCTACACCGCGATGTCCGCGCTGCACCGGGACATCGACCGTCTCGTGCTGACCGACTTCCCCGACTACGAGAACATCGGCGACTCGGTGATCGCGCTCGGCCAGGCCGAGTTCTGGCGCCAGGCGGGGATCCGCGTGGAGGCGACGTACTCGTGGCGCACGATCGCACCGAAGGTCTACGAGTCACCGGCCCCCGTCGCCATCCAGGGCGGCGGCAACTTCGGTGGCCTGTACCCGCAGCACAGCGAGCACCGCTATCGCCTCGCCGAGCGGCTCGATCCGCTCATCGAGCTCATCCAGGAGCCGCAGTCCGTGCACTTCGAATCGGATGCCGATCTGCGCGCGTTCGCGTCACGCATGGCTCCGCGGCGCCTTCTGCGCATGGCTGTGCGCGACCGGGTCTCGTTGTCTGCGGTCCGCGCTCTCGTGCCGAACGTTGTCCTCGCACCCGACAGCGTTCACATGCTGGGGCGCCTCGAGTCATCGCCGCCCTCCGCCGAGGTGGTGCATCTGCTGCGTCGCGATGATGAGAGCGCCGGCCCTGGGACCATCGAGACGGCGGTCGATTGGCCCGCGATGACGTTCGCCGACCGACTGCGGCAGCGATTGAGCCGCACGCTGTTCGAAGGCGCGGTGACCCGGACGATGAATCGCTCGACCGACCGGTGGTTCGCCGACGCGTCGAAGCGGCTCGCAACCGGTGTCGCACTGCTCTCGCCCGGCGAGACGATCATCACCGATCGGCTTCATGCGATGCTCATCGGTCTGCAGATGGGCCGACGCGTCATCGCGATCGACAACACGAACGGCAAGCTCACCAGTTATGCCGCGACATGGTTCGCCGACCTCGACCTTCCGCTCGCGTTCGCTCCCGACCTGGCCGCCGCGACGGACATGGTGTAGCCGTGGTCATCGCACGCGAGCCGAGAGCGGACACGTCCCCGCGGGACGACGACCGAATCGAGCCGCAGCACGTCGCTGTCGCGTCGGGGAGGATCCACGGCAGGGACCTCCTCTCGGACGGCGTGCGGATCAGCGTCGAACTCGCGCCGCTGATCGTGCCCGATCGGGCGGCCGTGGTGCGCGCGGTGCGAGCGCTCATCGGGATGGGCGCCGACGCCCGCGCGGGTCGAACGTTCGAGGGCGCCCGTTGGCGATACGACGGCAACCAGCTCGATGCACAGGCTGAGCGCATGGTCCAGCCGCTTCCCGCCGACCTCACCGGCGACGCGGGCTTGCCGCGGCTGCGCGAGAACGTCGCATCCGACCTGCCTTTCATGGTCTTCCTCGGTGAGGATCGGGCGTCGCTGTGCATCGATCACCGGCTGGGCGATGGCTTCCTCAGCGTGATGCTCACTGCCGGCGCCCTGGCCGGGCGCGGCGCACCGGCGGTGTTCGCGAGCGCGGACGACCGCGACCCCCTCCCCGCCGCGCTGTCTGCGACATACGGGCGTCACCTGGGCCGCCTCGGCGCACTGCTGAGGGACAGGTGGGGCGATGATCGTCCGGTCTACTCGGGACCGACGGTGCCTGGCGGGCGAGGCCGGCTGGACCTCGTGACGGGGACGATGGACGGCGCCACCTTCCGCGCCCTCGCCGACTGGAGCCGGGGGCGCGTGTCTCCGACCCTCGCGATGATGTTCGCACTGCACGAGGCGCTGCGTCGCTCGGGCGTCCCCGTGATGGACGAGGGCGCCATCCTCGTCGACCTGCGCCGATACCTGCCCTCCGGGCGATCGACGCTCGCGAACTTCGTGGTCGGCCATCCGGTCTCGGTGCGGGACGGTGTCGACGTCGCAGGGGCCCGTTTCCACCGGGATCTTCACGTCGGGCGTCCGCTCGCGGCCCTCACATCGGGCCTCACCACCTGGGCATGGCGGCGCCCCGCTCCGGCGGCCGTTCCCGCCGCGGCGAGCCCGATCCTCAGCGACATGGGCTTCCTCAGAGCCCTCGAGCCGCTTCCGTGGGCGTCGGACGACGCGGTCGTGCGGGTGTCGGTGGACCCCGCCGGCCGCAACGGCATCACCGCGCTCACCGCCGTGCTGCGCCGTCGTCTCAACATCTCGGTGAGCTTCGACAGCTCACTGTGGGACCGCGATGCGGTCGCCGCCGCGTGCGAACTCCTCCGCCACGATCCGAAGGGACTGCTGCCGTGATCACGACCGCACCCGAGACCTCCCCCCGCACCACACCTTCCGGACAGCCGCGGCGGCGACGACGGCGACGCTGGCTCGTGCTCGGCATCCCCGCCGGCCTCCTGGTGGTCGTGCTGGTGCTCGGCGGTGTCTGGTGGTTCACCGGCTTCTCCTTCCTCGGGGCGCGATACGGAGACGACGCGGTGCTGTTCGAGGACTTCGACGGGGCCGCCGGAGAGAAGCCGAACCCCGACGTGTGGAGCATCCAGACGGGCGGCGGCGGCTGGGGGAACAACGAGCTGCAGGAGTACACCGAGGATGCCGTCGCACTCGACGGCGACGGCAATCTGGTGATCACCGCCGCCGTGCCCGAGGACGGCAGTCAGCCGACGTCGGGCCGTATCACCAGCCACGGAAAATGGTCGTTCACCTTCGGGCGGCTGTCGGCGCGCATCAAGCTGCCGGAGGGGCAGGGGCTTCTCCCCGCCTTCTGGCTGCTCGGCGACAACATCAACCGGGTCGGCTGGCCGGCCGCGGGGGAAGTCGACATCGTCGAGACGCCGAACAGCACGAGCCGCAGCGCGCACCACCTCCATGGCCCGACGGGGCTCACGAACAGGTGGTCGCTCGACGAGGGCTACGACATGCCGGTTCCCCTCTCGGACGACTTCCACGTCTACACGGTCGAGAAGCATCAGGGCCGGATCGTCATGGCCATAGACGATCAGATCGTGATGGATGTCGAGGAGTGGGATGTACCCGTGCCCGGTCGCTGGGTGTTCGATGCTCCGACCCACGCGCTGTTCAGTCTCGCGGTGGGCGGCAACTGGCCGGGCGACCCCGACGCGTCCACCCCGGTGGTCAACGAGATGGTCATCGACTGGATGTCCTTCACCCCCGAGGATCAGCTGCGCGACACGCCGATCGGCTCCTTCGGAGAGGTGACACCGTGAGCGGCGACAACATGATGGCCGAAGGGGCGACGGTCCGGGACCTGGCCCGCAGCGTCGCGCAGGATCTGACGTGGGGATGGAAGTCGTTCATCACGAACAGCGTGGCCGGCTCGCCGCTGTGCCCCCGGGCTCTGCGGTACGCGATCCTGCGCATGCGCGGATTCGACGTGCAGACTCCCAAGCTCCAGTCGCGCTGCACCTTCACAGGCGGCCGCGACATCCGCATCGGAGCCCGCACGTCGGTGAACGTGTGGTGCTACTTCGAGGCCGTGGCTCCGATCCGGATCGGTGCGGACTGCCACATCGCGATGTTCACCACGATCATCACCAGCTCCCACGAGGTCGGGCCCGCCGGCGTGACCCACCGCCGCAGCAGCGCCCCCGTGACGATCGGCGATCGGGTGTGGCTCGGTGCCCACGTCACCGTCCTCCCCGGCGTGACCATCGGAGACGATGTGGTGGTCGCCGCGGGCGCCGTCGTGGCACGCGACCTGGCCGCGGGCGCGGTGTACGGCGGGGTGCCCGCGCGCCTCATCCGCACTCTCGACGAGGCTCCGTCGGTGCTGGCAGCCACTGCCGCCGGGTGACGGCGGTGGATGCCGCGGTCCCCGGCGGCGCCGTCCCGCGAGTGCGGCGTACTCAGCGCCGCCCGACGTGCAGCACCTCGCGAACGAGGAGTCCAGCCACCAGAGCCCAGAACGCGGCGCTCACCCCCGCGATCGCGACACCCGAGGCGGCCACGAGGAACGTCACCACCGCCGGCAGCCGCTCCCCCGGATCGTCGATCGCCTGTTGCACGGCGGAGCCGAAGGCGCCGAACAGCGCGATGCCGGCGACCGCGGGGATGACCGCCTCGGGTGCCACGACGACCAGCGCGACGAGCGCCGCCGAGAGCCCGCCGAGCACGATGCCGCTCGCGCCTGTCGAGACGCCGGCGACCCACCGCCGCTTCGGATCGGGATCGGCGTCGGGCGCCGCCGCGAGCGCCGCGCTGATCGCGGCGAGGTTGATCGCGTGGCCGCCGGCGGTCGCGCCGACCGCTGTGCCGACACCGGTCACCAGCATCGCCGGCCGCCACGGCACCTGGTAGCCGAAGCTGCGCATGATGGCGATGCCGGGCACGTTCTGCGATGCCATCGTCACGAGGAACAGCGGCAGCGCGAGTCCGACGACGGCGCCGAAGGTGAGCGTCGGGGCCGTGAACTCCAGCCGGGGAACGAGCAGCGCCGGGTCGATGGTCGCGCCCGTGACCGCGACATCCACCGCCACGACGACCGACGCCGCGACGAACGCGAGCGGCACCGCCCACCGCGGGGCCAGTCGCACGAACACGAGCCAGGTGACGAGGACCGGTGCGACGCCCCACGGGTTCTGCACCAGCCCGGAGACCGGTGCGAGGCACAGCGGGAGGAGCACGCCGGCGAGCATGGCCTGCGCGATCGAGGGCGGAATCCGGGCGATGAGGCGACCGAGCTGCGGCCAGAGCGCCGTCAGCAGGATGAGACCTGCGGTCACGAGAAACGCCCCGACCGCTGCGGGCCAGCCGCCGTCGACGGCTCCGGTGGCGGCGAGCACGGCGGCGCCGGGCGTGGACCACGCGACGGTGATCGGCATGCGGTACCGCCACGCCAGCAGGATCGCCGACGCGCCCATCGTGAGACACAGCACGAGGAGGCCGCTCGCCGCCTGTGCGCGCGACGCGCCGACGGCGTCGAGGCCCGTCAGCACGACCGCGAACGAGCTCGTCACGCCGACGAGCGACGTCACGATCCCCGCGACGATGGGCCGCGACAGCGGCGCGGCCGCCTCGGGCGGAGCGGGCGCGTCCGTTTCGCTCATGCGCCCTGCCTCCCCCTGTAGACGGCCGTGCGCAGCTCGACCTCCCAGACGTCCGCCGTCGGCATCCCGACCTGGCGCGCGACGGCGACCTCGGCATCGACGTCATAGGGCACGCGCACGAAGCGCACCTCGAACGGCGCGGGCGCGAGCGAGTCGAGCGCGCCCTCGAGGATCACGTAGCTCGGCGTCGGCTCGTCCAGCGGATTGCCGACGCTGCCCACGTTGAAGAGCGTGCGGCCGCCCCGGGACTCGATGTAGGCGTCGTGGATATCGGCGTACCCGACGACGGTCGGCTCGGGGCCGTCGCCGGTCATCGCCGTGGCGCGGAACATCCCGCCGAACTGCTCATCGGTGTGGCGGAAGTGCACCCGGACGTGCGGGCTCTCGGCCGACGCGTGGAACAGGCGCACCCGCCGACCGCTGAGGATGAGGTCGTGGCTGAGCGGCAGCGTCCGCAGCCACGTGCGCTGCGCGGGTGTCAGCTCATCGCGCCACCACCGCATCTCTTCGGGCTCCTCGTCGCCGATCCCGTCGAGAAAGTCGTCCCAGTTGCCACGGACGTTCACCTCGCACACGTCGCGGACGCGGTCGATGACGGCGGAACCGCGAGGACCCTTGCCGGCGTTGTCGCCGAGATTGACGATCCGATGGATGCCGCGCCCCGCGATGTCGTCGAGCACCGCCTCGAGCGCCGTCAGATTGCCGTGGACATCCGAGATGAGGGCGATCCGGTCGAGAGGCATCCTCGGATCATGCCATGTCCGACGCGCGGCCCGCGGTTCAGGCCGTGACGACCTGCGCGGTGCCGACGGGGGCGTCGGGGCCCATCTCGTCGGCGATGCGGTTCGCCTCTTCGATGAGCGTCGCGACGATGTCGGCCTCGGGCACGGTCTTGATGACCTGGCCCTTGACGAAGATCTGTCCCTTGCCGTTGCCGGAGGCGACGCCGAGGTCGGCCTCGCGCGCCTCGCCCGGACCGTTGACGACGCAGCCCATGACCGCGACGCGCAGCGGCACCGTCATGTCCTTCAGGCCCTCCGTCACGTTGTCGGCCAGCGTGTAGACGTCGACCTGGGCGCGTCCGCACGAGGGGCACGAGACGATCTCGAGCTTGCGCTCCCGCAGGTTCAGCGACTGCAGGATCTGGTGGCCGACCTTGACCTCTTCGGCCGGCGGGGCCGAGAGGGAGACGCGGATCGTATCGCCGATCCCCTCGGCGAGGAGGATGCCGAACGCCGTCGCCGACTTGATCGTGCCCTGGAACGCGGGGCCGGCCTCCGTCACGCCGAGGTGCAGCGGCCAGTCGCCGCGCTCGGCGAGCAGCCGGTAGGCCTTCACCATGACGATGGGGTCGTTGTGCTTGACCGAGATCTTGAAGTCGTGGAAGTCGTGCTCCTCGAAGAGGGACGCCTCCCACACGGCGCTCTCGACGAGGGCCTCGGGCGTCGCCTTGCCGTACTTCTCGAGCAGGCGCTTGTCGAGGGACCCGGCGTTCACGCCGATGCGGAGCGACACTCCGGCGGCCTTCGCGGCGGCGGCGATCGCGCCGACCTGGTCGTCGAACTTGCGGATGTTCCCGGGGTTGACCCGCACCGCCCCGCAGCCGGCGTCGATCGCCTGGAAGACGTACTTCGGCTGGAAGTGGATGTCGGCGATCACCGGGATCTGGCTCTTCGCCGCGATGATGTGCAGCACGTCGGCGTCGTCCTGCGAGGGCACGGCGACGCGCACGATCTCGCATCCCGAGGCGGTGAGCTCGGCGATCTGCTGCAGCGTCGCGTTGATGTTCGTCGTGGGCGTCGTGGTCATCGACTGGACGCTCACGGGGGCGTCGCCGCCCACCAGCACCTTGCCCACCTTGATCTGACGGGTCTTGCGACGGGGGGCGAGCGTTTCGGGGACCTTGGGCATCCCGATGTTGACGGCTGGCACGTCTGACAGCCTACGCGTCGGCGCGGGCCCCAGGCTGGGTGTCGGCCCCGGCCGCCTCCGAGCCCGTGAGCGCACGGACGAGTGTGCGCGCGTCGTAGGGCCCGATGTGGCGCACGCCGTTGATGAAGAACGTCGGCACCGACGTGATGTCCATCGCCTCGGCGTCCAGCATGTCGTCGCGCACCCGTTCGGTGACCTTCGGCGAGCTGAGGTCCTCTTCGAAGCGCTCGACGTCGAGGCCGAGTTCGCGGGCACGGCGGATGATGTCGGACGGCAGCTGGTGGTCCTGGTCGGCGAACAGGCTGCGAGAGAACTCCGGCAGCCTGCCCTGCAGGTTCGCCGCCTCGGCGGCCTCCGCTGCGGCGAGCGCGTTGGGATGCTGCCGCTCGAGAGGAGCGTGCCGCCAGACGTATCGCAGCCGGTCGCCGAGCTCGCGCCGCACCTCCTCGATGGATCCCGACGCCTTGAGGCAGAACGGGCACTGGAAGTCCCCGTACTCGACGATGGTGAGCGGCGCGTTCACGTCGCCGTAGATGTGGTCCCGCTTCGGGTCGACCGGCCGCACCAGCGTGTGCCCGCCGTCGTCGTCGGGCCTGCGCGCATCCGAGATGCGGAACATGATCGCCGCGAGGACGAACGCGAGGACGGATGCTGCGAGCACGCCGACGCGCGCCTCATTCTGCACGTCGGGGTCGTCGATGGCGAGATCGATGATGAAGAGCGAGATCGTGAAGCCGATGCCGCACAGCATCGCGCCACCGGCGATGCGGTCGAGGGTGAGACCCAATCCGAACTCGCCCAGCTTGAACACCTTCATGATCGCGGCGGCGCCGAAGACGCCGACGAACTTGCCCACGACGAGACCCACGATGATGGCCCACGTGACCGGCGACTGCGCCGCGGCCGCGAGGATCGGCCCCGAGATCTCGACGCCCGCGTTGGCGAGCGCGAACAGCGGCAGGATCACGTACGCGACGTACGGGGAGTACGCCGACTGCAGCCGCTCGTTGATCGAGATCGACTCGCGGAGGCTGTTCGCCGCCTGGCGCGCGTACTCGGTGTTCGGGGACTGGCGGAACACCCGCGCGAGTTCGAGCGCCTGCTCCACGTCGCGGCGGTTGGGCCGGTAGACCGGGATCAGGAGTGCGATGGCGACGCCGGCGAGCGTCGGGTGCACGCCGGATGCGAGGAACGCGAGCCACACGATGATCGAGAGCGTCGCATAGATCGGGCCACGGCCGCGGCGCACGTAGCGGGTGAAGTAGATGCCCGTGAGCCCCACCGCCGCGATCAGGAGCGGCATGGGCGTGAAGTTCTCGGTGTAGAAGAGCGCGATGATGCTCAGCGCGCCGATGTCGTCCACCACGGCGAGCGCGAGGAGGAACACGCGCAGCCGCCCGGAGGCGCGTGGCCCGATGAGGGCGAGCGCCCCGACGAGGAACGCGGTGTCGGTCGAGATCACGACCCCCCACGCGTGCTCATGGCCGGAGCCCGCCGCGATCGCGAGGAAGAGCGCTGCCGGCACGAGCAGTCCGGCGACCGCCGCCATCACGGGGATCATCGCGCGCGACCAGCTCGTGAGCTCGCCGATCGCGAACTCGCGGCGCACCTCGAGTCCGACCGTGAAGAAGAAGATCGCCATCAGCGCGTCGTTGACGAGCGCGTGCAGCGTGAACTCGAGGTGGATGTCGCCGAACCCGATGGTCAGCGCGGTCTCCCAGAAGTCGTGGTACGACGTCGCGGAGATGTTCGCCCAGACGATCGCGACGAGTGTCGCGAGAACGAGCAGCAGCGCGCCGGTGCGCTGCTCCCCCATGTTGCGGATGCGGTCGGCGATCGACGGACCGCGTCGGCGCGGCGACGGCTGCTCGGGCTCGGGCGAGCGCTCGGTGACGGTCAGCTGGGTCATGGCGTACCTCCGCGGCGCGGGGATGGGAGGAGACGGGCTCGCCCCAGTATGGTGCGTAACCCGAGGCCGAGGGGCCGATCGCCCGATCACGCGTGTGGTAGGTTCGGCGCATGTCCGCGCACCTCTCCTGGTGGCTCACCGCATAGGCGGTGGGTTCGCGCGACCACAGACCGCCCACGGGGCGGTCTTCTTTTTCGTACGGGACTCCGCCCCACGACGAAAGACGACGCACATGTCCGGGCCCGCTTCCCCGTCCCTCCCCGACCTCGCCGCCAGCGGCGTCCCCTTCGCGCTCATCGCGCGCGACGACCGCACCGTCGAGGTGCTGACCGGCGACGTCGTCGACGTCGAACTCCTCGCCGACATCCCGCTGACGGACGCCTCCGGCGCGCCGCACGAGGTGCTCGCCCTGGTCCCGTTCCGCCAGGTGCGCGAGCGCGGGTTCGAGTGCCACGACGACGGCGCACCCCTGCGGTGCCTCATCGTGCGGGATCGTGCAGCGCTCCCCCGCGACGAGGCACTCGCCCAGCTCCCGACCGACGCTGTCGCGCTCGAGAACCCCGGGTTCGACATCGCCGACGAGGAGTACGCCGAGATCGTGCGGCGTGTGATCGCCGACGAGATCGGCCGCGGCGAGGGCGCGAACTTCGTCATCCGTCGCGACTTCACGGCGGGAGTGACGACGGATGCCGCCACCGCCGCGATGACCTGGTTCCGGGCTCTCCTCGAGCACGAGCGGGGCGCCTATTGGACGTTCGCCGTCGTCACGCCCGGACACGTCGCGGTCGGCGCGAGCCCGGAGGCGCACGTCAGCGCGCGCGACGGCGTCGTGACGATGAACCCGATCTCGGGCACCTTCCGCCACCCGGCAGGGGGCGCGACCCCCGAGACCCTCACCGAGTTCCTGCGCTCGACGAAGGAGACCGAGGAGCTCTTCATGGTCGTCGACGAGGAGCTCAAGATGATGAGCGCGGTCTGCTCCGACGGCGGCCGCATCACCGGGCCCCACCTCAAGGAGATGTCCCGCCTCACGCACACCGAGTACGTGCTGCGGGGCCGCAGCAGGCTCGACCCGCGCGACATCCTGCGCGAGACGATGTTCGCGCCCACCGTGACCGGCTCGCCCATGCAGAACGCCTGCACCGTCATCACGCGCCATGAGACGACCCCGCGCGGCTACTACTCGGGCGTCGCGGCCCTCTTCACGCCTCGCGACACGCTCGCGGCGGGCGAGGCGAGCCACGACCTCGATGCGCCGATCCTCATCCGCACCGCCTACCTGCAGGACGGCCGCCTGCGCGTGCCCGTCGGGGCGACGCTCGTGCGCCACTCGGACCCGTACGGCGAGGTCGGCGAGACCCACGGCAAGGCCGCGGGCGTGCTCGGCGCGATCGGCGCCGTGCCGCGCGACACCGCGGCCGAGTCTGCGGTTGCGAGCAGCGACGTCATCGACGAGGACG
>DATEOM010000476.1:0-21134 GCA_035274105.1 Microbacterium sp. | reverse complement strand
TGCGTCAGAGCCGACTAGCGTGGATGGCGTATCAGCGACGGTCCGTGCGCTGAGATGCGAAAGCAGAGGGACGAGCAGATGTCGGTTGGGTTGCTCGCGGTCGTTGACGACATACTGTCCGCCGCTTTGAAGGCCAGCGCGAAAACGGCCGGCGTGGTCGTCGATGACGCGGCCGTGACCCCGCAGTACGTGCAGGGACTCACCCCGGCACGCGAGTTGCCGGTGATCGCGAAGATCGCGATCGGCAGCCTGCTGAACAAGTTCGTCATCATCATCCCCCTCGCGTTGCTGCTGACCGCGTTCGCGCCATGGCTGCTGCCGTGGCTGCTGATCGTCGGCGGTTCGTACTTGTGCTTCGAGGGCGCTGAGAAGGTGATGGAGTGGTTCGGCGCCCACCACGGCCCCGGGCAGGACGAGCCGCGCGACGAGCGGCGCCTCGTCTTCGGGGCGGTCCGCACCGACCTCATCCTGAGCACCGAGATCATGCTGATCTCGCTGGCCAGTCTCGACAAGGACTTCGGGATCTGGCTGACGCTGGGGGCCCTGTCCGTGATCGCGCTCGGCATGACGCTGCTCGTGTACGGTGTCGTTGCGCTTCTGGTGAAGATCGACGACATCGGCATCGGCATGGCCAAGAGCTCGGTGCGTAGGATCCGCGCTACCGGCGAGGGAATCGTGCGGTCGATGCCGACGGTGTTCCGCATCATCAGCGTCGTCGGCACCGTGGCGATGCTCTGGGTCGGTGGCCATCTGGTGATCGCGAACCTGGCCGAGACGTTCTGGCACGGCCCGTACGATCTGGTTCACGCCGTCACCCACGTGGTCGAGCAGCTGGGACCGGTGGTCGTGTGGCTCGTCGACACGGCGTTGTCCGCCGTGTTCGGTCTCGTACTGGGCCTGATCATCGCAGGAGTCGTGATGGCGGTGATGCGAGCCGTGAAGCGGAGTGCGCCGGTCGAGCCCCCGCACTGACGGACCTGAAGCCCGGGCCGGCGCTCGCGTGCCCGCCTCTGACGAGGTGACCGAGCCCGCCGCGCGCGAGTAGATTTCCGCACTGGTCGCCGCCACTTCGGAGAGGACGGATGCTGCGGCCCGCAGCATCCGCGTCTTCGCTCTAGTCTCATCACCATGGGCGCGACGGCGAATGCCTACCTGACCGGGTTCGGACGGTACCTGCCTGGCGAGGCGGTCGACAACGACGGCATCGCGGCGCGTCTCGGCGGCGACGACGCGGTCACCGCGCGCATCCGTCGGCGCATCCTCGACTCGAACGGCATCCGGCAGCGGCACTACGCGCTGGACGAGCACGGCGAGCCCACGGAGCTCAACGAGGAGCTCGCGGTCAAGGCCCTTCGCGCGGCGTTCGACGATCGCGGCATCGACGCCCACGACATCCGCATGCTGGCGTGCGCCACCACGATGGGCGATGTGCTCGTGCCCGGGTTCGCGTCGATGGTGCATGGGCGACTCGGAGGCGGGCCGATGCAGCTGCTGTCGGCGTCCGGCGTGTGTGCGTCGAGCCTGACGGCGCTCGACGCGGTCGTCAGCAAGATCCGGCTCGGCGACCATCCCCGTGCCGCCGTGGTGGGCTCGGAGCTCGCCAGCCGGAGCCTCCGGCAGCGCCGCTACGACGGCATCCGCGCCGGGATGGACGCCCACTTCCTCCGCTGGATGCTGTCGGACGGCGCGGGCGCGGTGGTCGTCGAGTTCCAGCCGCACCCGAGCAAGCCGTCGCTGCGCGTCGACTGGGTGCGGCACGTCTCGCTCGCGCACGAGCACGACGTGTGCATGCGTGCCGGCATGGTCGGCGCCACACCGGAGGTCGGCGGAACCTGGCAGGACGTCGGTATCGCCGAGGGGGACGCGGCCGGGATGTTCCTGCTGCGGCAGGACGTGAGCATGCTCGACGACCTCGCGAATGCCGGCATCCGCCAGTTCGAGGAGCTCGTCGACATCGGGCTGGTCGACGTGCGTCATCTCGATCACGTCGTCTGCCACTACAGCACGAACATGTTCCGCGACGTGGCGTTCGAGGCGCTGCGCCGCCGCATCCCGACTCTCGACACCGACCGCTGGTTCTCGAATCTGGAGACCCGCGGCAACACGGGGTCCGCGAGCATCTTCATCGCGCTCGAAGAGGCGTGGCACACGGGGCGTTTCGCACCGGGGGAGACCATCCTCCTCGCCGTGCCCGAATCGGGGCGGTTCTCGTTCGCCTTCGCCCACCTCACCGTGGTCGCACCCCGCGACCAGCAAGGAGCACCGACATGAGCAGCACGACGACCGCCCCCGCCGACACCGCCTCCGACAGCGCCGGCACCCTGTTCGAGCGCCTCGGCGATGTCTGGGGCGAGCTCGAGGAGCGGCTCGACCGGGTGCCCATCCTGCAGCGTCTCGCCGACGGCACCGTCACGCTCGACGACTACCGCCGGCTGCTGTTCAACCTCCGCCAGCAGGTGGTCGACGGGTCGCCGTGGATCTCGCGGGCGGCCTCCAGCTTCGACATCGACCATTTCGAACTGCGGGCGGCGGGGATCCGCCATGCCGAGGAGGAGCACCGCGACTACCTGATGCTCGAGCGTGACTACGTCGCGATCGGCGGCTCGCTCGACGAGCTGCGCCGCGGCCGCAAGAACATCGGATCCGAGGCGCTGTCGGGCTACATGTTCCACTACGCGGCCCAGCCCAACCCGGTCGGGCTGCTGGGTGCCATGTTCATCATCGAGGGGCTGGGTGCGAAGCGGGCTGCGGGCTGGGCGGCGCGGTTCCAGGAGGTGCTCGGCCTCGCCGACAACCAGGTGCACTTCATGCGGTATCACCAGGATGCCGACGCCGCCCACACCGGAGACATGGAGGCGATCCTGACCTCGGGCATGATCGACGACCGCGACGCCGACGACATCGTCCGCTGCGCGCAGGTGGTGGCGCGGCTCTACGCGCTGCAGCTCGAGGAACTGGACCGCTGACGTGGCGGCTCCCCGGCCGAGCATGCCGGAGTTCGTGCGCACCGATCCGAGCATGTGGGAGGCGGTGTACGCCGATCCCTCCGTCCCCCTGGACCGCGCGCTCGTTCGCCGGATCATCAACGACCAGCGGCGCCTGTCGCGGCGCTGGCTCTACCCGATCGCGCGGATCGTCTCGCGCGTCCTCGTCGCGATCATCTCGGTCGTGAAGCGCGTGCTGCCGTTCCGGTGGATGCCGCTTGCGACGATGGACGCGCTGTGCGTGTGGTTCCTGCGACGCTTCGTCGCGCCCGGGGCCGTCGAGCTGCTGATCCGGCATTTCGTCGTCGAGACGAACCTCGTGAACTTCATCATCCGCAACACCGCGGTCGACATGGCCCCGGTCACCCTTCGGCCGGAGACGCTCGCGGGACTCGGCGACTCGGCCGTCGTCGAGCACGACGTCAACGTGTACGACGTGCTCATCGCCCTCGACGGGGTTCCGCTCACGCGGCCGGAGACGCTCGACTTCCAGCAGCTCGACGTCCCGCCGCTCGACGCCGAGCGGGGCCGCCGGCGCTACCTGCGGCTCGACATCCAGACCGCGCTGTGCTTCATGAACATCCCGTTCTCGATGGCGCTCACCGTCGAGGAGTACCGCCGCGCGGTGCACTCGATCCGGTTCGACGACTCGTTCCTGGAGATCCTCGCGCTGGTCACCGGCGACGACACCTTCCGCCACTGGAAGCTCGCCGGCATGAGCCTGTGGATGGATTCGAACGTGGACGTCCCGCGGATGGTCTACCGCCACGCACTGGTGTGCGAGTACGCCCACGCGCACCTCGTGAAGCTGGCCGGCGGCGCCTACCCCCGCGACACCCCGGCAGAATTCGACTGACCCTGACAGGGGCCGCGGCCCTCCCCGCCGCATGGCGCGTTAGCATCGCACCGACGGACCGCGTGCGACGAGAGGCAGGCGTATGAGCCTGAGCGACATCGACCCCACCGTGCCGCCCTCGGGCGAGGGCTGCGCCGACTGCGACGACGTCGGCGGGTGGTGGGTGCACCTGCGGCGTTGCGCGGTGTGCGGCGATGTGCGGTGCTGCGACACCTCACCGGCGCAGCACGCGACCGCGCACTTCAGGGAGACGGGCCACCGGTACGTCCGCAGCTTCGAGCCGGGCGAGGAGTGGTTCTGGGACTACGTCGCCGAGGACTACGTCGACGGGCCGCGGCTCACGCCGCCCGAGTCGCGTCCCGACACCCAGCCGTCGCCGGGGCCGGAAGGCCGGGTTCCGGCCGACTGGCGCGAACTGATCCACCGCTGAGAAAGGGCGTGCGATGGGCAACGCGAAGATGACGCAGCGCGAGTTCGAGCGCATGATGAAGCCCGCGCTCACCGACGCCCAGTGGCAGCGCCTGCTGTCGTTCGGTGAGCCGCAGGACGTCGCGGCGGGCGAGTACCTGTTCCAAGCCGGCGACCTCGACTACGACCTGATCCTCGTCGACACCGGCGAGATCGAGATCGTCCGCGTCGCCTTCGGCTGGGTCGGCGAGACGCCCGTGGGCACGATGGGTCCGCGCAGCTTCGTCGGCGAGCTCGGCCTCCTCAACGGGCAAGGCGCGTTCCTGTCGGCGCGGGCGACGCAGGCGGGACGGATGCTGCGGGTCAGCCGATCGCGTCTCAGACTGCTGATGGCCGAAGACGACGAACTGTGCGACATCATCCTGCATGCGCTGTGGGCGCGGCGGGAGATCCTCCGCACCGGACCCGCCGCGCTCACCCTCAAGCTCGTCGGGCCGCGCTCGTCGAGGGAGTTCCTCGCGTTGCGGCGCTTCGCCGAGCGCGTCGACCTGGTGCACAAGGCGATCGAGCTCGACCCGGGAGACCTCGGGACGCTCGGCGAGCACGGCATCGGCCTCGACGACCTGCCGGTCGCGTTCATCCAGGGCGAGCCGATGAAGCGCGCGACGCCGGGCATGGTCGCCGAGCGGCTCGGGCTGAGCTACCAGGGCCGCGCCGACGAGGTGGTCGACCTCGTCGTCATCGGCGGCGGACCCGCCGGTCTCGCCGCCGCCATCTACGGGGCTTCCGAAGGGCTGAGCACGGTGCTGCTGGATGCCGTCGCGCCGGGTGGGCAGGCGGCCGCGACGTCGCGCATCGAGAACTTCCTGGGTTTCCCGTTCGGCGTCAGCGGCGGCGACCTCATCGGCCAGGCGTCGCTGCAGGCGCTCAAGTTCGGGGTTCGCGTCTACGCGCCCTGCGAGGCGGCGGATCTCCGCCCGGCAGGGCGCGACCTCGACGTCACGCTCACCGACGGCCGCGTCATCCGTGCGCGCACCGCGATCGTCACGTCGGGGGCCGCGTACCGCACGCTCGACCTCGACCGCTGGAACGAGTTCGAGGGCGCCGGCATCTACTACGCCGCCACACCGCTCGAGCTCCGGCAGGTGTTCGAGTCGCCCGTGGTGGTCGTCGGCGGGGCGAACTCCGCCGGGCAGGCGTCGCTGTACCTCGCCGCGAACGGATGCCCTGTCCACCTGGTGGTGCGGGGCTCCGACCTCGGGAGCCGCATGTCGTCGTACCTCGTGGACCGGCTGCTCGAAGACCCGCGGATCGACGTGCACACTCGGTCTCGCGTCACCGCCCTGGGCGGGGCATCGGCGCTCGAGAGCGTGAGCATCGACTCGATCGGCGACGTCGCAGCGCGCGGGCTCTTCTGCTTCATCGGCGCGGAGCCCGCGACCTCGTGGCTCGCCGAGCTCGATCGCGACGCCGACGGGTTCCTGCGCACCGGCACGGACGTGTCGGTGCAGTCGCTGGAGTGCTGGCAGGGGATGGGCCGCGAGCCGCTGCCGTTCGAGACGTCGGTGCCCCGCATCTTCGCCGCGGGAGACGTGCGCCGCGGCTCGATGAAACGCGTCGCGGCCGCGGTGGGCGAGGGCTCCAGCGCGGTCGCATCGGTGCACCGCGCACTCGCCGACATCCGCTGACGCGGTCGCGAGGGTCTCTCGCGAGGTTCGGGGCCATCGAGCCCAGGGATTCTCGCCGAGACCGGGGACGTCGTACTCGGTCTCGGCGAGAATCCCTCGGCTCGACGATGGCCCGGGTGCTCAGGGCGGCCCCGGCACTCAGGGCGGCCCCGGCGCCCAGGACGGGCTCTGCGAGCGACCGACAGAGCGGTGTCGGTCACCAGCCGCCGCGGGTCGGCGTGTGGCCCTCGCGGGCGTCGTCGGGCATCGCCATCTCGGCGCGGACGCCCAAGAGCCGGATCGGCCGGCCGGGCTCGATCTTCGCGACGAGCTCCATCGTGCGCGCCAGCACGACCTCTCGGTCGGACGTCGAGGGGATCTTCTTCGTGAACGTCTTGGTGAGGAACGGCGCGTAGCGCACCTTCAGCCCGAGTCCGACGACCGGCCGGTCGTCGGCGGCCACCTCGTCGAGCACCTCGCCCAGGAGCCGGCGCGCGGCATCCTCGATCTCGTCCGGCTCGACGATGTCGACCTGGAACGTCGTCTCCTTGCTGTGGCCGCGCGCGACCCACGGTGTGTCGTCGACGACGTTCGACCCGTCGCCGCGACCGAGCTGCCGGTACCAGAGACCCATCTTGGGCCCGAACTCGCTGGTCAGGGCGTCGGGGTCGGCGACGGCGAGCTGCGACACCGTCTCGATGCCGAGCAGCGCGAGCCGCTTCGAGATCTTCGAGCCCACGCCCCACAGGGCGATCGTCGGGCGGTGGCCCATGACCTCGAGCCAGTTCTCGGCGGTGAGGTGGAACGTGCCGCGGGGCTTGCCGAAGTCGGTGGCGTTCTTCGCACGAACGAGGTTGTCTCCGATGCCGACGCTGCAGTGCAGCCGGGTGCGGTCGAGCACGTCCTGCTGCAGGCGGCGGGCGTAGCCTTCCGGGTCGTCGGTCTCGACGCCGACGAACGCCTCGTCCCAGCCGAGCACCTGCACCACGGCGCCCGGCTGGGAGCGCAGCGTGGCCATGACCTCCTCGGACGCCGCGAGGTACAGCGGTGCGTCGACCGGCAGGATGACGGCATCCGGGATCTTCCGCGCGGCGATGCGCAGCGGCATCCCCGACCCGACCCCGAACTTCCGCGCCTCGTACGACGCCGTCGAGACGACCGCGCGCTCGGAGGGATCGCCCCGGCCGCCCACGATGACAGGCTTGCCCGCGAGCTCGGGGTTGCGCAGGATCTCGACGGCGGCGATGAACTGGTCGAGGTCGACGTGGAGCACCCAGCGGCGGGGCACGGTGATGTCGCTCACGATCCCGCCCCTCGCGACCGGCGCATGACACGAGACTAGGCGTCGTCGCCGACACCGCGCAGGTGCTGAATGGATGCTGCGGCCCGCAGCATCCGTCTCATTGCGGTCTCGAGCCCGATGTCTGACGGGTTTGGGGCGCACCGCGCGCGTTCGGGGCGCGCGCGACGCGCCCCGAACGTGCGCCACGCGCCCCGAACCCGCGAGGTGGAACCGGAGGAACGCCAGGTCAGTCGAGCGTCGCGATGAGGCGCTCGGCGGCCGCCCGCGCGGTCGCCGTGCCTGTCGCTGCGGAGGCGATGTCGCTCAGGAAGACGTTGTGGAGGGCGATGCCGACGACGCCGTAGGCGACGGACGCGCACGCTGCCGCCTCCGCGCCCGGGTGCTCGGCGGCCAGCAGCGCGGCGAGCGTGCCGTGCGTGCCCTGATAGGCCGACACGAGCAGCCCGGCGAGCACGGGATCGGTGCGGGCGGCCTCGACGAAGCCGAGGACGACGGCGTTCTCGTTGCCGGGTGAGGCGAACTCGTCGCTGAAGAGGAAGCCGAGCGCGCCCGCGACGTCGGCCGTGCCGGCGGGGAGGATCGACTCACCCTCGGTGCCCTCGTAGTAGAAGCGCCTGGCGCTTTCGCGCAGGAGCTCTTCGCGGTTGCCGACGAAGTGCCGCACGTGCCCGCGCGACATGCCGGCCTCTTCGGCGATGCGCTCGAGGCTCGCGCCCGTGATGCCGTGCGCGGCGATCGTGCGGATCGTCGCGTCGACGATCTGCTGGGTCCGCTCCTCGGCGACGGACGGTCGGGCCATCGGTTCCTCCTCTCGCACCCTAACGGTACGTTCCTCGCCAGTTTATTGTCTAGTCAGACTTGACTAAAAACCCTCGAGTGCCTACCGTTGCATCCACCCACTCGAAGAGGAGACACCGTGCCGGAGATCGTGCATGTCGGGCCCGCGCCCGTCAGTCCCGCCGCCCGCGAGGAGCGCGTGCGCATGCGTGACGGCGTGCGGCTCGCCACCGACGTCTACCTCCCGGGCGCGCCCGCCGCTCCCGACGCGGGCCCCGGCGACACGATCCTCATCCGTCTGCCGTACGACAAGAGCGGCGAGTACACGTTCATCCCGCTGATCGCCGAGTACTTCACCGATCGCGGCTACCGCGTCGTCGCGCAGGACGTGCGCGGCAAATTCCGCTCCGAGGGCGACGCGCTGCTCTTCGTGAACGAAGTCGACGACGGCTACGACACGATCGACTGGATCGTGGCGCAGGAGTGGTCGAACGGGCGCGTCGCGATGTGGGGCGACAGCTACTACGGCTACACGCAGTGGGCGGCGGTCGCGTCGCAGCATCCCGCACTCAAGGCCATCGCGCCGCGCGTGACCGGCACGATGCTCGGCGAGCCCGTCCGTGGCCTGCCGGGGGAGCGCACCCGGCGGGTCGAGTGGGCCATCACCTACCTCTACCCGCTCACGTATTTCCACTCCCAGGACGGGTACTTCTGGGATCTCGACGCCTCGCGCCGGCCCTTCAGCGCGCAGGCCGAAGAGGTCGTCGCGCAGCTCGGCGCCCGCTCGATCTCGTACGACCAGTGGTACCCGCGGGCCGTGCACCTCCCGCGGTTCCCGCTCGCGAGCCCGTTCGACGCCCGCCCGGTGCCGACCCTTCACACCATCGGCTGGTGGGACAACTGCGCGCCGCTGTCGTGGGCCGATGTCGCCGAGATCGATGAGCGACCGGCCTGGGCGCTCAACCACTTCCTGCGCATCGAGTCCATGGACCACGAGTCGTACTACCTCGACGATCCCGTCTCGGCGCGCACCGAGGAGCGCAGCGACGACCAGATCCGTGCGGAACTGCCACGGATGCTGCAGCCCGCCGTCGACTTCTTCGAGGTGTTCGTGCGGGGCCGCGGCCGCGCGGCCGACATCCCCCGGGTGAGCTGGAACCTGGCGGGAACGCGCGGCATGCGCACCGCGGACACGTGGCCGCCGTGCGGGGCGGAGAACCGCACGCTGTATGCCGACGCCGCGGGTGGACTCTCGCCCGAGGCGCCCGACACGGCGTCCGAGCTCGAGTGGCTCCACGACCCGGCCGACCTCGTGCCGTCGAGCGTCCCGAACGCGTTCGCCTTCCTCCTCTACGCGCCGGACGAAGCCGCACTCGGCGCACGGGCCGACGTGCTCGCGTTCACGACCGACGCCTTCCCGCGCGACGTGGACCTTGCGGGGCCCGTGCGGGTCGCAGCATCCGTGTCGTCCGACGGCCCGGTGACGGACGTGTTCGCGCGGCTGCTCGATGTGGCCCCCGACGGCACGGCGCTGCGCATCGCGCGCGGCCAGGTGCACGTGACGGATGCTGCGCACCCGGCGGTCGTCGACATCGACCTGGGCCAGCTCGGCTACCGCGTGCATGCGGGGCATCGCCTCCGCCTCCACATCCACTCCAGCGACTTCCCCGAGTTCCTGCCGCAGCCCGGCACGGGGGAGGAGCCGTGGGGTGCCGTCGAGACCGCCGTCAACCGGCAGCGCATCGCGCTCGGCGGCGACGAGCCGCTCCGCGTGACGCTCACCGTTCTGCCCACCGCCGACGCCGAGGAGGCTCGCTCGTGAACGATCCCGTGCTGGAGTACGCGTTCGAGATCCGCGTCGACATCGATCCGCACCTGCGCATCGGCCGCAGTGCCGACGAGGAGCTGACGTTCACGCCGATCACGGGCGGCACGGTGGCCGGTCCGCTGCTGAACGGGGAGGTGCTCGCGGGCGGCGGCGACTGGGCGGTCGAGCGGTCGGGCACGTCGCAGCTCGAGGCGCGCTACCTGCTGCGCGCCGACGACGGCGCCGTCATCGACATCCTCAACCGCGGCTACTACCGCGCGTCCGACGCCGTGATGGCCCGCGTGGAGGCGGGCGAGAACGTGCCGGAGACCGAGTACTACTTCCGCACCGCGCCGGTGTTCCAGACGGATGCCGCGCCCCACCGGTGGCTCGCCGAGCACCAGTTCATCGGGCTCGCGCGCGACGAGGACGGCCAGGTGTGCGTCCGGGTCTACGTGGTGCGCTGATGCCCGACCTCTTCCATCGCGCCGACGACGTCGCGATCTGTGGTCCCGCGGGACCGACCCGAAAGGAAACGAGATGAGAATCCGAGGCAATGCCGCCGCGGTCGTCGCAGCCGGAGCAGCGCTCGTGCTGCTGGCGGGATGCACGCCCCGCGACACCGAGACGTCGCCGTCCGGCGACGCGACGTTCGCGCCCGTCGAACTCGTCGACGCGCTCCCCGCCGGCACCACCGAGATCGACGATGTCACCTGGGCGCTCGTCGAGGGGGAGCCGCGTTCGCTCGTGCCGGGCGCGGACTACAACTTCGTGCAGCCCAACCTCTGCACCAGCCTGCTGACCGTGCAGCCCGACTTCTCGGTCGCGGCGGGCATCGCTGAGAACGCGGACTGGGTCGACCCGGTCACGTTCGTCATCGACCTGCGTCCGGGCGTCACGTTCTGGGACGGCTCCCCGGTGACTCCCGACGACGTCGTGTACAGCCTCGAGCGGCACCACAGCGACATCACCTCGGCGTTCTACGGCGCGTTCGTGCTCGTGGCGCCGGAGAACGGCATCGAGGTCACCGGTGACAACCAGGTGACGGTCCACTTCGTGGCCCCCGACACGACGTTCCGCGACGCGCTGACCGGCGGTGCCGGAGCGGTCCTGAGCAAGGCCGTGAGCGAGGCGCAGGGCGACGCGCTCGGCACGTCGGGCGGCGAGCTGATGTGCGCCGGGCCGTACCAGCTCGAGAGCTGGACCCCCGGCAGCGAGATCGTCACCGTCGCCAACGAGGACTACTGGGACGGCGCGCCGCTGGTGAGGACCATCACCTACAAGTTCATCCCCGACGGCACCACCCTCACCAACGCCCTCCTCGAGGGCGAGGTCGACGGTGCGTTCAACGTCGCGCCCGCCAGCCGCGACGCGTTCGCCTCCTCCACCACCGGGCAGCTCGTGATCGGGCCCTCGACGGCCTCGTTCTCGTTCGGTCCGACGCGCGAGACCGGCGCCGGCGCGAACCCGAAGATCCGGCAGGCGCTCAGCCTCGCGATCGACCGGGAGCAGTACATCGAGACCGTCCTGCACGGTCTCGGTGAGCCGCAGAGCACCTTCGTCGCGCCGTTCTCGTGGTCGGGCGCCGCGGCGGCCGATGTGTACCAGGCCGGCTACGACGCCCTCGAGGTTCCGCACGTGGACCTGGATGCCGCGAAGAAGCTGGTCGAGGAGTCCGGGGAGGACACCTCGGTGCCGCTGCGTCTCGCGATCCCCGCCGGCAACAAGGAGCTGTCGCAGACGGCGGCGATCGTGCAGAGCGCCGCATCGCAGATCGGGCTGATCCTCGAGATCGACGAGCGTCAGGCGGCCGACTTCGCGGCGATCTTCCTGCCCGACCCCGGCCCGCGCGAGAGCATCGACTTCGTCGCCACGACCGGTTACACCGAGACGCCCGGCGTGCTGACCTACCCGCAGCTGTTCGTGCTGCCGCCCGACCAAGGCGGGATCTTCAACTGGACCGGCTACGCGAACGCCGACGTCACCGCCGGTGTGCAGGCGGCGCGCACGACACCCGACGCGCACGGCGCCGCCGAGGCGTACGTCGGCGCCCAGGAGGTCTTCGCGCCCGACCAGCTGCAGGTGACGCTCGCGGGCTCGTACCACACGACGTTCCTGAGCAACGACCTGACCGGCGTGGTCACCTCGGTGGCCGCCTACGCCAGCCCGTGGGCGCTGCGCCTCGGCGGCGAGTGATCGATTCGCCGTACCGGAACGCCCGAGGAGGATGACGATGAACGCCAGTGTCGCCCGGCAGCTGCTGGGCAGGCTCGGAGGGCTGCTCCTGACGCTCTTCCTGTCGAGCATCGTCATCTTCTCGGCCGTGCTGCTCACCCCCGGCGACCCGGTCGTCGCCCTCGCCGGGGGTGTGCGGCCCACGCCCGAGATGATCGAGGCCATCAAGGCCGAGCATCATCTCGACCAGCCGATCTGGGTGCAGTACCTGTACTGGATCGGCGGGGTGCTCACCGGCGACCTCGGCACGTCGTTCGTCTACAAGACGCCGGTGACCGAGCTCATCGCCCCGCGCTTCGGCGTGACGCTCCTCCTCGTGCTCTACACGATCGTGCTCATCGCGATCTTCGGCATCGGGTCGGGCATCCTCGCGGCGACGCGCGGCCGCGCTACCGATCGCGCGGTGCTCGTGGCGACCTCGTTCGGGGTGGCGCTGCCGACCTTCGTCGTCGCGATCCTCCTGATCTGGGTCTTCGGCCGGGTGCTCGGACTCTTCCCGGTCTATGGCGCGGGAGAAGGCCTCGTCGACAACCTGTACCACCTGACGCTGCCGGCGATCTCGCTCTCGGTGCTCTACATCGCGTACCTCAGCCGCATCACGCGCGGTGCCGTCGTCGGGCAGCTGCACTCCGAGCATGTCGACACCGCCCGGGTGCGCGGCATCCCTCGCTCGCAGATCTTCCGCCGTCACGTGTTCCTCAACGCGTCGCCGCAGATCCTCGCCATCTCGGGAGCCACCGTCGCGGGGCTGTTCGCGGCCTCGGCGATCGCCGAGCAGGCGTTCGGCATCGGCGGGCTGGGGTCGCTCCTCACCGAGGCGGCCGCCCGCAAGGACCTCCCCGTCGTGCAGGTGATCTCGCTCCTTCTCGTGATCCTGTTCGTCGTGCTCAACGCGGCAGCCGACGTCGCGATCGCGCTGATCGACCCCGACTCCGTGAAGCCCAGGAGGACCGCATGAGCGTCGCCCAGCTCGCCGGCGGCCGTGTGCCCACGTTCGCCCGCCGCCTCGCCGTGCGCGATCCGCTGCTGATCGCCGCCGGGATCGTGATGACGGGCATCCTCGTGATGGCCATCCTCGGTCCGTGGCTCGCGCCGTACGATCCGAACCAGCTCTACGTCGGGCCGGTCTCGGCCCCGCCGTCGCTCGAGCACTGGATGGGCACCGACGACCTCGGCCGCGACATCCTCTCGCGTGTGCTCGTCGGCGCCGCGCCGAGCGTGTTCGCGCCGATCGTCGTCGTGATCGCCTCGTCGCTCCTCGGCGCCCTGATCGCCATCGTCTCGGCGTGGTTCGGCGGCTGGGTCGACGCAGTGAGCTCACGCCTCATCGAGGTGATCTTCGCGATCCCGGGTCTCGTGCTCGCGATCCTCGCCGTCTCGATGTTCGGCAAGGGGCTCATCGCGCCGATCGTGGCGCTGTCGATCGCCTACATCCCGATCGTCGCGCGGCTCATGCGCGCCTCGGCGAGGAGCGAACTCGCGAAGCCCTACATCGCGGCGCTGCGCATCCAGGGCGTGGGATCCCTCGCGATCTGCTTCCGGCATCTCGTGCCGGCGCTGCTGCCGGCCCTCCTCGCGCAGTCGACCGTCGGCTTCGGCTACGCGATGCTCGACCTCGCCGCGATCTCGTTCCTCGGGCTCGGCGCCCAGCCGCCGTCGTCCGACTGGGGCGTGATGATCGCCGCCGGCCAGCCGTCGCTGCTCGTCGGAGCACCGGAGCAGTCGATGTTCCCCGCCGCGCTGGTCGTCGTGACGGTGCTCGCCGTCAACATCCTCGGCGCGCGCGTGACCACCTGGGCCGAAGGGACCGACCGATGACCCTCGTCCTCGAACTCGACAACGTCTCGATCGCCGCGCCGGGCGCCGACGGGCCGCGCAGCATCGTGCACGACTGCACGCTCGAGGTGCGGGCCGGCGAGGCGCTGGGCCTGGTCGGCGAGTCCGGATCGGGCAAGACGCTGTCGGTGCGGGCGGTCGCCGGACTGCTTCCCGAAGGCTTCACCGTGGGCGGCACGATCCGCATCGACGGCGAGGACATCGGCACGCTGCCGGCCAGGCGTCTCCGCGAGATCCGTGCCCGGAGGCTCGGCATGGTGTTCCAGACACCCCGCGCGCATCTGAATCCGCTCCGCACCATCGGCGACTTCATGACCGAGGCGCTCGTCTCTGTCGCGGGGGAGAAGCCGGATGCCGCCGACCGGCGCGCGCAGGATCTGCTCGCCGAGGTCGGCATCCCCGACCCCGCCTGCCGCATGCGGCAGCGACCGGGCGACCTCTCGGGCGGGCTGCTGCAGCGCGTGATGATCGCGGCGACGCTCGCGATGGACCCGCCGATCCTCCTCGCCGACGAGATCACGACGGCGCTCGACGTGACGACCCAGGAGGAGGTCATGGCGGTCATCGCCGATCTCCGGCGTCACCGCGACCTCGCGCTGCTGTTCATCACGCACGACCTCGCCCTGGCGGGGGCGGTCTGCGACCGCGTCGCCGTGATGCAGCACGGCCGCACGATCGAGACGCTGCGCGCGGCGACGATGAGGACGGATGCTGCGGACCCGTACACGAAGCGACTGCTCTCGGCCTCCCTTCCCGGCGACGTGATCGCGGGCGGCGCGCTCGCCGAGTCCCCGGTGCTGGAGGTCGCGGGGCTGCACAAGACCTTCCAGGTGCGCTCGCCGCGAGGCGGTCGCGAGGACTTCGTCGCCGTCGACGACGTCGGCTTCACGCTCGCCCGCGGCGGCTCGCTCGGGGTCGTCGGCGAGTCGGGATCGGGCAAGTCGACGACCGCGCGCATCATCTGCGGCCTCGAGACGGCGGACGCCGGCACGGTCATCGTCAAGGGCGAGGACTGGACGAAGCCCGCGCGGCGCGCCTCCGCTCGACGGGACCGCGCGCGGATCGCGCAGATGGTCTTCCAGGACCCGTACCAGTCGCTGGATCCGAGGCAGACCGTGCGCCAGTGCCTCTCGGAGGCGGTCGCCGTGCACCGCCGCCGGAGTTCACGCGCCGAGCTCGACGCCCGCGTCGACGAGCTGATGACCGCCGTCACGCTCGATCCCGCGCTCGCCGCCCAGCGACCGCGCTCGCTCTCCGGCGGTCAGCGTCAGCGCGTCGCGATCGCGCGGGCGCTCGCCGCGGAGCCCGAGATCCTCGTGCTCGACGAGGCCGTGTCGGCGCTGGACGTCACGACCCAGGTCGAGATCCTGACGCTGCTCGACGGCATCCGACGAGAGACCGGTGTCGCGCTCCTGATGATCTCGCACGACCTCACCACGGTGCGGCGGCTGTGCGACCACGTCGTGGTCATGCGCTCCGGCGCCGTCGTCGAGCAGGGGCCGATCGCCGAGGTGCTCGATCGCCCGACCGCCGAGTACACTCGCACCCTCCTCGACTCCATTCCCCGGGCGGGGTGGGTGCCGCGCCGGCGGCTGCCGGTGCGCACGTCCGCACTGCCCACGGTGGCCACGAGGACCACCCGCATCATCACGCCCCGAGGAGAGAAATGACCGACCGACCGCTGTGGCGCCTCAGCGTCCGCGACATCGCCGAAGCCGTCCGTTCGCGCGCGATCACCGCGCGCGCCGTGATCGACGCGCACCTCGAGCGCATCGACGAGGTCAACCCCGCCGTCAACGCGCTCACCGTCGTCTTCCACGATCGGGCGCGCGCCCTCGCCGACCGCGTCGATGCGGCTGTGGACGCCGGCGAGGACGCCGGGCCGCTCGCCGGCGTGCCGTTCACGGTCAAGGAGAACATCGACCTCACCTGGTCGGCGTCGACGAGCGGCTGGCCGTTCATGGCCGAGGCGGTGCCCGCGAAGCACGCGACGATGGTCCGCCGCCTGCTCGAGGCGGGCGCCATCCCCATCGGGCGGGGCAACATGCCGGACTGGGGGCTGCGGTGGGACACCGACAACGATCTCTTCGGCCGAACGCTGAACCCGTGGGACCCGTTCCGCGTACCCGGGGGGTCCAGCGGAGGCGACGCGGTGGCCGTCGCCACGGGGATGACCCCGCTGGGCCTCGGCAACGACTACGGCGGTTCCCTCCGCCTCCCCGCGTACGCCGCGGGCGTGTGCGCGCTGCGTCCCTCGGCGGGGCGCATCCCGGCGCCGATGGCCGAGATCACCGAGCCGGTGGCGCTCTCGCTGCAGTTCTTTGCCGTCAACGGGCCGATCGCGCGCCGCGTCGACGACCTCGACACCGCGTTCTCCCTCATGCACGGCGCGGACGGGAGCGATCCGACCGCGGTCACGGTGCCGCATCCGTCCTCCTACGACGGTCCGAAGCGGGTCGCCGTCGTGCGTGATCCCCTCGGCTGGGGTGTCGACCCGCAGGTCGCCGCCGCGATCGGCCGCGCCGCCGACGCGCTCGCCGCGGCGGGCTGGCAGGTCGACGAGGTCGAGCCGCCGCTGATCGAGGAGGCCGCGACGCTGTGGCGACAGATCTCGACGACCGAGATGGTCGGCGCGTTCCTCCCCGGCGCGCTCCCGGTGCCGCTGTCGCACGGTTCGACGCAGTACTTCCTCGACAACGCGCAAGAGACCGAGGCGCTCGCCTCGGGCGAGGCCTACGGCGGGGCGTGGGCACGGCGCGCGGTGATCGCGGCGGCGTGGGAGAGGTTCCAGGTCGAGTACCCGATCGTGCTCGGTCCGGTCTCGGCACGGCGCATGCCCGAGATCGGGTACGACCTGTCGGGCCCCGCCGCCACCACCGAGCTCTGGCGCGACCACCGGCTCCTCGTCACGGTGAACTTCCTCGGACTGCCATCGGTCGCCGTGCCCACCGGGCTCGACGAGGACGGCCTGCCCACCGGGGTGCAGCTGATCGGCCCCCGCAACGGCGACCACGTCTCGCTCGCCGCCGCCCGTGACGTCGAAGCGGCTCTCGGCACGCTGACCCCGGTCACGGCGAACGTCGCCGGCGCAGTCGCATGACGTCGTTCGAGCCCGGCCTCGAGTTCGTCTTCGAGCTCAGGGTGGCGGTGGCCGACCCGATCCGCGTCGGGCGCACGGCCGGCGAAGACCTCAACGTCACGCCCATCGTCGGCGGCACGATCGAAGGCCCGCGACTGACCGGGCGGGTGCTCCCGGTGGGCGCGGACTGGTGGGTGACGCGCGGGGCCACCACCCAGCTCGACGCCCGCTATCTGATCGAGGCCCAAGACGGTGCCGCGATCGACGTGGTGAACCGCGGCTACTGGCATGCCGGTGAAGACCTCGAGCGCCGGCTGTACGCCGGCGAGCCGGTCGGCGAGGACGAGCTGTACTACCGCACCGCCTTCGTCTTCCAGACGGGCGCGGAGGCGCACCGCTGGCTCACCGAGGCCCAGTTCGTCGGCTACGCGCGGCCGGAGTCGGGTCACGTCTGCATCAGGGTCTTCCGTCTGGTGTGACCGATGCCCCGGCCGCCGCCACAGGGGTTTGGGGCGCAATCTCTCCGTTGGGGCGCAGGTATCGCGCCCCAACGGACGAAACACGCCCCAATCTCGGGGAGGCTGGGCCGATGCCCGGAGACGCTGGGCCGATGCGCCCGGACGTGGCCCGTGCGCGCCGGCGAGGAAGCAGCCGGGGGCGAACGTGTATCGGGCGGGGCGGCATCGCGTCAACCCCCGTGCGTTCCGCGCCCCGGGTTCCGTAGCGTGGCTGCTCCCGATGAGAGGAGCGGTCACGATGTCCGACAACCTGCCCGCCGACATCCCGCCCGCGCCCGACGGTCAGGTCGGCGTCCAGCCGATCCGCGACGGCGACACGTCGATCGAGCCCGACCCCGCGCTCGATCCCGCGCAGGCCGAATGGGACCGCACGACCGCGCGCGACGCCGGAATCTCCGACGACGACGGCGCGACCGCGACCGGCGACGATCCGGCCCACCTGCCGTCCGACGACGAGGACGTGCCCCGCTCCGACCTGCCGCCCGAGGGTGCGCAGCCCGAGACGCAGGGCCTGCCGCCCGAGTTGGCGGATCTGGGTGAGGCCGGTCAGGGCGATCTCGCTCCCGAAGACTACTGACCCCGCACTTCGCGCAGCGGGGAATGATGCGCGAAGGGGTGAAGAGAGGATGCCTCGGCCCGGCCATCGAGGGCCGGGCCGAGGCATCCGTTCCTAGATGAAGGAGAAGAGCGGCGGGAAGACGGCTACGACGATCGCCGCCCACGCGAGGTAGACGGGCATGAAGCCGGTCTGCCAGCGCTCGAGCCGTTCATACGGAGCGCGGTGCATGGCGAAGCGCAGCTGCAGCCATGCGGCCCCCGCGAGGTTCGCGAGCAGGATGACGTTGAGTCCCAGCGAGGCCAGCTTGTTGGGGCTGGCGCCCCACTCGGCGATGCGTCCGATCATCGCGACGAGCACCATGACGTCGACGACGAGTGCTGCGACGACCATGACGAGCTGCATCCGGTCGAACCAGGAAGGCGGCGCCAGCGGGTCGCGCGCCGACAGGGCGTAGAGCAGCAGGCCGACCACCACGACGAGCACGATGTCGAAGAGGATGAGCAGGTCGCGCTGGCCGAACACCTCGGTCGTGCTGTCGTCGATGAGGTTGCCCTGAATGAAGCCCGCGACGATGAACGCAAGCAGCAGCAGCGTGAACAGCGGCGTGAAGAGCTTCGTGAGCACCGGGGCGATGTTCTCGATGACGCTCTGCTTCGCCTCGACCAGCCACGCGGCGATGAGGATCGCGCCCGCGAGCCCGCACGGGACCATGACCTCCTCGACGAACCAGGCGGCGTCGAGGTCGATCGCGGCGAAGACGCCCATCGTGAGCGCGATGAGCACGCCGCCACCCAGCGCGATGAGCGCGAGGTAGACCACCCACTCGCCGGTGAACCGGATGAAGTCCATGCGGGAGCGGCTCGACCTCACCCGGCCGTCGACATAGGCGATGCCGCTGACCAGCCACAGCACCACGACGAGGTGCGTGGCCGCGAGCACCAGCGTCGCGCCGTCCGGGGCGAACGGGTAGACCGCCATCACGACGGCCGCGGCGAGGAACGGCACGGCCACGACCGCGATCGTCGGGACGGCGGCTGTGCGCCGCACCAGGAAGTACGCCGCGAGGAAGGGCAGCACGAGGAGCGCGTACCAGCGTCCGTAGAAGTCGCCGTTCTCGGCGAACCCGATGCCGAACAGCGCCGGGATCTTCACCGCGAGAGCGGCGCCCACCGCGAGTCCGATGGCGAGCAGCAGCCCGCCGCCCGTGCGGGGCGCCCGCGGTTCGTCCTGGAACATCAGCTGCTTCCACAGCCGCTCGGAGTGCTCGCGTGCGAACTCACGTGACAGGTCGTCAAGGCCGCCGAGCCGCTTCACCGCGACGAGGAACGCCTCGTCGCCGTCGAGCCCGGAGGCCTCGAGCCGGTCGATCTGGCCGCGCAGATGGTCTTCGAGCTCGTCGACGTCGCGGCCGTCGATCGCCTCGGGGCGCGAGACGTACGCGCGCCACGTCGAGATCTGGTCTTCGATGCGGGGGTCGAGGTCTTCGGTCATGTCAGGCCCCTCCGAACGCCGGGAGGCCGGCGAAGTCGGTGCCGCCGTCGCGATCGGACCACACGCGCTGCAGCGCCCGGCTCACGACCGCCCACTGCTGCCGCTGCTCGGCGAACGCCGCGCGCCCGGTCGAG
The DNA here is from genome assembly GCA_035274105.1 of Microbacterium sp. Lineage (GTDB taxonomy): Bacteria > Actinomycetota > Actinomycetes > Actinomycetales > Microbacteriaceae > Microbacterium. The sequence continues at coordinate 1,480 of DATEOM010000476.1, read as the reverse complement.
CTGAGCCGGTAGTGCTTGCGCGGCCGGCCGCTCGGGGAGGCGCCCCACGACGACTCCACGTGGCCGAGCCGCTCGAGCCGGTGCAGCAGCGGGTACAGCATGCCGTCACTCCATTCGAGTTCGCCGCCCGACAGCTCGCCCACCCGCTGCAGGATCGCGTAGCCGTACGACTCGCCCTCCGCCAGGATGCCGAGCACCATCGGCGTCGCCGCGGCGGCGACCAGGTCTTTGCCGATCTTCACGTCGTCCTCCATGCCTAGAAGTTCTAGGTACATAGAAGTACAAGTTACCTAGAACTGCAAGGTACACCCGGTGACGCCGCGTGACACCCCGCCCGGCGCCCGGGAATGCGTTCGCCCGTGCCGTGTTGGGATGGGAGGGGCGAACCGCCCCGACTCCCCGGACGAAGGACCCGCATGACCCTGCCCGCGAGCACCCCCGACACCGTCACCGAAGCGCGCTGGCGTGCGGTGTCGAGCGCGCACGGCATCTCCGCGCTGCGCCACACGCACTGGCTCGACGACGAGCCGCGCGCGTACGACGGCGCACCCGGCGTCTGGCGGGCGGTCGACGGGAAGGTCGCGGGCACGGGGCTGCGCGCCGGCGCGGCCGACGTGCCGGTCGACGCCATCGTGCTCGCTCCGGGCGAGCACCTCGACGTGGGCGGCGTCCGCCTGAAGGCGATCAGCCGCGAGGGTGTTCCCGCGCTGCGCGTATTCGACCCCGAGACTCCCGGACGAACGCGGCTGCGCAGCATCCTGTCGTTCCCTCATGATGACGCGTGGGCGCTGCCCGGGCGGTTCCGCCCCGCGGCTGCGGGCGAGATCAACGTCATCCGCAGCGTGGACGGCTACGAGCGCGAGGAGCCCGCGGTCGGCACGGTCGCGCTCGAGGTCGGCGGGTCACCTGTCGAGCTCACGGTCACAGGCGACCCGGCGACGGGGCTCAGCGCGGTGATCGCCGACGGCACGAGCAATGTCGACGCCTACCGGTTCCGATTCCTCGAGATCGGCGCGCCGGCGGCGAACGGCTCCGTCACCGTCGACTTCAACCAGGCGTACCTGCCGCCGTGCGCCTTCAGCGACCACTACGTCTGCCCGCTGCCGCCCGCGAGCAACCGCCTCGCCGTGCGCGTCGAGGCGGGGGAGCGCGCCACCGAGCTCGACTGAGAGTGGCGCTCGCACCGCGGGGCGGGGTGCGAGCACAATGGGGCCACAGCCGGACGCATCCGGCATCGCCCGACCCCGAGGAGCCTCGCCATGGCCCGTTCCCTCTCCGAGATCCGCGAACGCTCCCGCGAACGCGCGAAGGCGCGCGCCGAGGCCCGGTCCGAGCTGAAGAACACCGCATACGAGATCTTCATCGGGGCACTGTCGGTGCTGTCGATCGGCAACCTCGTGCTGATGTACGCGATCGCGGGCGACACGGCCCTCGAGCTCGTGCTCTCGGTCATGAACGCCCTGTTCAGCCTGATCTTCCT
>DATEOM010000475.1:0-2200 GCA_035274105.1 Microbacterium sp. | reverse complement strand
GGCGTCAGAGGCCGGCGAGCGCCTGGTCGAGGTCGGCGAGGAGGTCGGCCGACGACTCGATGCCGACCGAGAGGCGCACGACCTCCGGCGGGACGGCGAGCTCAGTGCCGCGCACCGAGGCGTGCGTCATCTCGTCGGGGTAGTTCATGAGCGACTCGACGCCGCCGAGCGACTCGGCCAGCTGGAACAGGCGCGTCGACTCGGCGAAGCGACGTGCGGCCGCAGCATCCGTCAATGCCACCGAGACGATCCCGCCGAACCGGCTCATCTGCCGCGCGGCGAGCTCGTGACCCGGGTGCGACGGCAGCCCCGGGTAGTACACGCGCGCCACCGAGCCGTGGCCCGACAGGAACTCGGCGATCTCCTGCGCGTTCTCGCTGTGCCGCTGCATGCGCAGGGCCAGCGTCTTGATGCCGCGCGTCGTGAGCCACGCGTCGAGCGGGCCCGACACCGCGCCCACGGCGAACTGCAGGAACTTCACCTGCTCGTACAGCGCGTCGTCGTTCAGCACGAGGGCTCCGCCGACGACGTCGGAGTGCCCGCCGAGGTACTTGGTCGTGGAGTGCACGACGACATCGGCGCCGAGCGCGAGCGGCTGCTGCAGCGCGGGGGACGCGAACGTGTTGTCGACGACGACGAGCGCCCCGGCGTCGTGCCCCAGGCGAGCGAGCCCCGCGATGTCGGTGACACGCAGCAGCGGGTTGCTCGGGGTCTCCACCCACAGGACGCGCGCCGCGCGCTCCTCGAGCGCCGTGCGCACCGCGTCGAGGTCGCTCATGTCGACGACCCTCACGCCGACGCCCCACCCGCTGAGCACGCGCGCGATGAGGCGGTATGTGCCGCCGTACACGTCGCTGCCGAGCAGCACCTCGTCGCCGGGCGTGAGCGCGGCACGCAGCAGCGCATCCTCGGCGGCGAGACCCGACGCGAACGACAGGGCATGCGCGCCGCCTTCGAGGGCGGCCAGCTGCGTCTCGAGCGCGGTCCGCGTCGGGTTGCCGCTGCGCCCGTACTCGTACCCCTGGCGCAGCCCGCCGATGCCGTCCTGCGCGTACGTCGTCGAGAAGTGCACCGGCGGGATCACGGCGCCCGTCGTGGGGTCGAACGCCTGCCCGGCATGCACCGCCCGGGTCTCGAAGCCGCGGTCGTTCGTGGACTCGGTCACTCGGGTGCTCCTTCGGTGGGGGTGACGGATGCTGCGCCCTCGGCGTGTGCCCCGGACGCGGGGTCGGCGGTTCCGACGTCGAAGCCGTGGTCGCGCATCCAGCCGTCGTCGTAGAACCGGTTGAGGTAGCCGCGGCCGTGGTCGGGCAGCAGCACGACGACCACGGCGTCGGCGGGGAGGTCGCGGGCGGTGCGCAGCGCGGCGACGACGGCCATGCCGCTCGATCCACCGACGAGGAGACCCTCTTCGCGGGCGAGGCGGCGCGTCATCTCGAACGTCTCGGCGTCGGAGATGCGGTGGATCTCGTCGGGCACCGACGGGTCGTAGCTCTCGGGCCAGAAGTCCTCGCCGACGCCTTCGACGAGGTACCCGTGGATGGGCCCGCCGGAGTAGATGGACCCCTCGGGGTCTGCCCCGACCACGCGCACCACGCCGTCCGACACCTCGTGCAGGTAGCGGCCGGTGCCCGTGATGGTGCCGCCGGTGCCGATGCCGGCGACGAAGTGGGTGACGCGGCCGTCGGTGTCGCGCCAGATCTCCGGACCGGTGGTCTCGTAGTGGCTGAGCGGTCCGTTGGCGTTCGCGAACTGGTTCGGCTTGAACGCGCCGGGGATCTCGCTGACCAGTCGGTCCGACACGCTGTAGTACGAACGCGGGTCCTCCGGCGGCACGCTCGTGTCGGTCACGACGACCTCGGCGCCGTAGGCCCGCAGAACGTCGACCTTGGCTCCGGCGAATTTGTCGGGAACGACGAAGATCATGCGGTAGCCGCGCTGCACGGCGACGAGCGCGAGGCCCGCACCGGTGTTGCCGCTGGTGGGCTCGATGATCGTGCCGCCCGGCTTCAGCAAGCCGTCACGTTCGGCGGCGTCGATGATGCGGCGGGCGATGCGGTCCTTGGCGGAGCCGCCCGGGTTGAAGTACTCGACCTTGGCGAGCACGGTCGCGGCGATGCCGTCGGTGACGCGGGAGAGACGGACGAGCGGGGTGTTGCCGACGAGGTCGGCCACGCTTTCGGCGTAACGCACGGGTAGG
>DATEOM010000474.1:0-2338 GCA_035274105.1 Microbacterium sp. | reverse complement strand
AAGGGCTTCCGCTTAGAGTGCTCGCCCCTGGGGCCGCGACAGGGAAGAACTGCGCGATCATCGTTGCGGAGGGTAGCGACATCTCGTCGCTGGAGGACCTGCAGGGCAAGCGGATCGGCGTGCCAGCGCTGGGAAGTCTCGCCGACTACAGCGTGCGGGGCGCGTTCGCCGAAGCCGACCTTGACCCAGCGGGCTGGGAGCCCGTCGAGATCGGCTTCCCCGACGTCGCAGGCGCGCTGGCGGCGGATCGAATCGATGCGGCCGTGGTCGTCGAGCCGTTCCTCACGATGAACTCGGACGCCGGAGCAAGCGCAGTGACGTACCCGTTCATGGACATCAATGATGGGGAGCCTCTGCAGGCCACCGAATGGATCACGACGACGCAGTTCGCCGACGCCAACCCGGATGTGGTCGAGCGATTCACGCGTGCGATCGCAAAGTCGAACGAGTACGCCTCGGCGCATGAAGACGAGGCGCGGACCGCAGTGGGCAAACTGCTCACGCAGGTCGACCCCGCAGTTATCCAGAAGATGGCGCTGCCCACGTGGCAAGCCGAGTTCGACGTGGAGGATTATCAGACGGTCATCGATCTGCTGGTGGACTATGGCGGACTTACCGGTGCGCCCGACGCAGTGGATGTCGTCCCTGCACAATGAGTGATGCAAGCGGCGAGCCCGGCCGTCCCGGCCGGGCCCGCGCGCTCTTGTGCGAAGGTCCGGGAGGGACATCATGATCGAGTTGGACGCCGTTCCCGAGGAGCCGATCGGGGCCCTGCGTACCGCGCTCGGCCCGAGCCGGACGATCTCTCCGCAGGACGATTCCTGGGATGTCGTCCGCCGCCCGTGGCGTCGTCATGTGGACCAGCGGCCCGCCCTCGTCGTCGTGCCTTCCGACGCCGACGATGTGATCGCCGCCGTGCGCGCGGCAGCGGCCGCGGGGATGCGCGTCACGGCGCAGACCACGGGCCACAATCCTGTGCCGCTCGGGGATCTCTCACGGACTCTGATGGTGCGCACCGACCAACTGCGCGACATCGAGGTCGATGTTGCAGCGCGGCGAGCGCGCGTGGGTTCAGGCGTCCGCTGGGGAGAGGTGCTCGAGCGAGTGGCTCCGTACGGCCTCGTCGGTCTCGCGGGCACCTCGCGCGGGGTCGGACTGACCGGGTACACCCTCGGCGGGGGGATCGGATGGTTTGCGCGTTCCCACGGCCTCGCCTCTGACTCGGTCGCCGCCATCGACATCGTGACCGCCGATGGGGTTCTGCGCACGGTGGATGAGCAGCGCGATCCCGAGCTGTTCTGGGCCGTGCGCGGGGGCGGGGGAAGCTTCGGCATCGTCACCGCGGTCGACATCCGGCTGCACGAAGTCTCCGACGTCTACGCCGGATCCGCGTTCTGGCCGGTCGACGATGCCCCTCGGATCTTCGAGCTGTGGCGCAACTGGTCACGCTCTCTGCCATCCAGCGTGACGAGCATCCTCCGCGTGCTGCGGATCCCCACCGATGCGCCGGCACCCGAGCACCTGTGCGGCCGGTCTTTCGTGATGGTGGAAGCGGCGATCCAGGAGACTGACGAGCGTTCCCGCGAGCTGCTCACGGACGTGATGGCTGCGGGGCCGGAGTTCGACACGTTCGTTCGGATGTCCGTGACCGGCCTCAGCGCGGTCCACATGGACCCCCAGGACCCGATTTCAGGTGTGGGGGATGGGCTACTCGTCCGCGATCTCTCGCAGGAGCAGTTCGCGCAGCTTGCCTCGGTGGCCACGTCGCCCGACGCAGCGGGCGTCCGCTCCATCGAAATCCGCCTGCTGGGCGGTGCGCTGACTCCGTCAGGCGCGCAGTCCGCGGCATTGGATGGGCTCGACGGCGCCTATACGATCTTCGCCGTCGGCGCGGCCGAGTCCGCGGCAGAGCGAGCGCAGATCGCATCAGCCGTGGGACAGCTCATCGGCGTTGCCGAATCGCAGCGCTCAACCCATCAGTACATCAACTTCATCGAGAGGACCGCGTCGCCCGAGGAGCTGTTCGGATCAGCGCTCCCGCGGCTGATGCGCGTGAAGGAGGCGTTTGACCCGAACGACGTGATCCACGCGAACCATCCTGTACCGGTCGATTCCGCCTACGCCCGCTATGTGTGATGTTCGTCGTGGTTGTTGACTCGGCTGGTGGGCAAGGCCCCGATTGCGGGGGAGTGTCTGTGATTGTAGAAGCGAAGTCTGCCAGGCAGCGTGTCACGGGGTTCGATCTCTGATCGGTGAAGCGGGCGTGGGGCCGGTCGTCGGCGAAATTGTGCGGGAAGGGCTCACTTCTCGTCGGCGGGTTCGCGCGCGGCGTATGCCG
>DATEOM010000473.1:0-4942 GCA_035274105.1 Microbacterium sp. | reverse complement strand
GACGGAGTTCCGCGCCGTCAACGCGCCTGTCGATCTGATTCACATCGTCACGACCGGTGGCGTGTATGTGGTGGATGTCGCCGGGACTGAGCATGTCGCGGCGTTGGGGCAGACGATCCGGCCGCCTACTCACACTGCGTGCAGGTTCCTCGTTCCCCGTGGCGACTTCCAGGTGACGACATTGCCGGGCGCTGCGGTGCGGGACATAGCGCGTGAGGCGTTCGTCGACGCGCCGGTGGCGTTGGACCCGGACGCGATCCGCCCGATCTCGCCCGCCATGGAGCGCCTGTGGCAGACGATGATCGGAGCGTGTCAAATGGTGTGTGTAAGGGGTGGGTCTCCTTACGAAAGGAATCACACTGTTGGCTATCGACAAGGCGTCGCGTGAAGAGCGGCGCAGGGCTCAGGCGGAGGGCGCTCAGCGTCTGATCGAGTCCGGGATGCTCGACGACCTGTTCGCGAAGATCGACGCGGGCGAGGTCCAGCTCGACGGGGATGGCGGCTTCATCCAGCAGCTGATCAAGACCGGTCTCGAGCGCGGGTTGCAGGCCGAGCTGACCGAGCACGTCGGTTACGAGAAGGGCGACCCGGAAGCGCACCGGCATGAGAACTCGCGGAACGGATCGTTCCCGAAGACCGTGGGCACCACGGCCGGCGAGGTCGAGCTGCGGATCCCGCGGGACCGGAATGGGACCTTCACTCCCCGGCTGGTGCCGACCGGCAGCCGGCGGCTGTCGCAGCTGGACGAGATGATCGTCTCGCTCTACGCCGGCGGGATGACCGTCCGCGACATCGAACACCACCTCGTCTCGACGCTCGGCGTCGACCTCAGCCACGAGACGATCTCGAACATCACCGAGGAGATCGCCGACGAGGTGCTGCAGTGGCAGAGCCGGCCGCTGGAGGCGTTCTACCCGGTGATCTACCTGGACGCCCTGGTGATCAAGGTCCGTGACGGCGGGCATGTGCGCAACAAGGCCGCGCACATCGCCGTCGGCGTCGACATGGAGGGCGTCAAGCACGTCCTCGGCATCTGGGTGCAACAGACGGAGGGCGCGAAGTTCTGGGCGTCGGTCTGCGCCGAGCTCGCCAACCGCGGCGTCCGGGACGTGCTCATCGTCTGCGTCGACGGGCTGACCGGGTTCCCTGAAGCGATCGAGGCGACCTGGCCGGAATCGATGGTCCAAACGTGTGTAGTCCACCTGATTCGAGGAGCGATGCGGTTCGTCGCCTACGGGCAGCGCAAGGCCGTCGCCGCAGCGCTCAAGCCGATCTACCAGGCCCCGACGGCGGACGCCGCGCTGGCGGCGCTGGACGCGTTCAAAGCATCGCCGCTGGGGCAGGCGAACCCGCGGTCGGCGCAGGTGTTCGAGGACGCCTGGGAGCGGTTCACGCCATTCCTGGCGTTCCCGCCGGAGCTGAGGCGGGTGATCTACACCACGAACGCGATCGAGTCGCTGAACTTCCAGCTACGGAAGATCATCAAGAACCGCGGCCACTTCCCCAACGATCAAGCGGCCGTGAAGCTGCTCTGGCTCGCGATCTGCAACATCGAGGACAAACGCGCCCGCGACCGAGCCTCCGAACGCGGATTGCCCCGCGGATCGAAGCGGAAGGCCGAGGGCCGCCTGGTCGAAGGGCAAGTCGTCACGAACTGGATGAAGGCCCTCGAGCAACTCTCACTCGTCTACCCCGAGCGCATCGAGCGCTACCTCTAGTACGAGAGTAGAGCGGGAGATCACGCAGCGAGTGGGGTGATGACGACCTGGTAGCCGAGGGCTTCAAGATCACGGATGGCGCGGTTGCGGGTGCGTTGCGGGTCGCGGCGGGTGTAGTAGTCAGTGCCGGGTTCGTCGTAGGCCTCGCCGTTTCGGAGCATGTGCCAGGCCGCGGTGAGGATGGTGTGCTCGATCGCGACGATGGCACGCATCGGCCCTCGGCGGCTCACAAGTCGTCGATATCGGGCGGCGAGGTAGGTGTTCTTGGATCGGGATGCGGATAGGGCGGCGGTGCCGATAGCGCCCTTGAGGTATCTGTTTCCGTGCGTGGTGTGTGACGACTTCACCTTCCCCGCCGATTCGTTCTGGCCAGGACAGACGCCGGCCCAGGACGCCAGATGCGCTGCGGTCTCGAACACGGTCATATCGGCGCCGGTCTCCGCGATGACGACGTCGGCGACCACAGTCGACACACCCGGGATGGTCACAAGGAGGTCCCGGGCCGCACGAAAGGGATCGATGAGTTCCTCGATCCGCTCGGTGAGCCGGTCGATCATCGCCGTCTGCGCATCGATCTGGGTCAGGTACTCGCGCACCATGAACGCGTGATGCTCAGTGAACCGGCCGACCAGCGCATCCTGGAGTTGCGGGATCTTGTTCCGCAGCACTCCTTTCGCGCGATCGGCGAGCATGACGGGGTCGCGTTCCCCGTCGATGAGCGCATCGAGCATCAGCCGGCCGGACACCCCGGTCAACTCCGAGACCACCGCCGACAGCTTGATCCCGGAGGACTCGAGGAACTTCTCGAGTCGTTGCTGCACGCGGGTGCGGTCGCGGGTGGCGATGGTTCGCGCCCGGGTCAGGTCCCGCAGTTGACGGATGGGTTCGGGTGGCACCAGCGACGACCGGAGCAGCCCGTGAGAGGCCAACTGCGCCAGCCATGCCGCGTCGGAGACATCGGTCTTGCGTCCCGGGATGTTGCGGGCCTGCTTCGCGTTCACGAGCATCACCGGCAGCCTGCCCTCCATCAGGAAGTAGAACGGCTTCCAATAGTCGCCGGTCGCTTCCATCACCACCGTCGTCACCCGCTGGGCCTCGAGGAAGTCGACCAGTTCGAGCACACGCGCGGTGGTTGCGCCCCACGTCGTGACCGTGGTCTGGAACGTCCCGGCCCGCTTACCGGGCACCCTCACCGCGACCTTCGCGTCGCGTTTGGAGATATCGATTCCCGCCGCCCGTTCGTGTACCACGTCCATCACCCACGCTCCCTTCGCCGCACTGCTGACAGTGCCGGACGCGGGGAGGACAGGGATCAAATCTGGAATCTAGTACACGTGCTCGAAGCAACAATCCACGGTTCCCGTGGCAGTCCTCCACATCAAGCTAACCCTCGGGCTCAACCGCACCATAGACGATCGACGTGACCGCGACCGGCGCCCTCAGCATGCCTCCGCCAACGACACCCGACAAGGGGCGACCACGCTGGCATACTCTCGACATCCACGAAGCGGCGCAGCCCCACGCAAGCTAACCCCGTTGCGGGATGCGACGGGCGGAAAAGGAGCGGACGGGACATGATGGGAGAGTGAGACTCCTCGTCGCCGCCCTCGAGTCAGAGCTCGTGGCCTTCCCCGCCGACCTCCCCGGCTTCGACAGACTCGTCACCGGCCCGGGCAAGCTGCAGGCGACCTACGCGCTGACCCGCGCGCTCGACGCGGCCGCTTACGACGAGATCGTGGTGGTCGGCACCGCCGGCGCGATCGACGCGCGGCTCGAGGCATCCGTCTACGAGATCTCCGCCGCCCTGCAGCACGACGTCACCGATATCGACGGCATCGTCGGCCAGCACGTGTCGCTGCCGGCGCGCGTCGAACTCGACGCCGAGGGCGTGACGATCGCCACCGGCGACCACTTCGTCGACGACTCCGAGGCGGTGGAGGTCATCCGACCGCTCGGCGCGGGCCTCGTCGACATGGAGACCTACGCCTACATCTGGGTCGCCGAGCGCTTCGGCGTGCCGATCCGCGTGCTGAAGGCCGTGTCGGATCGCGCCCAGGACGGCGCGATCACCGACTGGCGCACCGCGGTGACCGCCTGCAGCCACCAGCTGCGCGACCGCATCCGCGCCGACTACGGCGTCTGACCCGGACTCACGAGACCCACTGCGTCTTCGCCCAGGTGATGTTCGCCAGCGTGGCCTGGCCCGACAGCGACGGGTGGAAGTAGTCCCGCGTCGAGATGTCGGATTTCACGAACGCGTAGTTCGCGACCGCGAACCCGTCGAACCGGCACTTGGCCGTCGCTGCGCAGGCTGCCTCCAGCACCTTGTTGTAGTCGTTCACCCGCTGCTGCACCATCGTGCGCCGCGCCACGTCGGCGGCCGCGGTGCTGCTCGGGTTGGCGAGCATCGACTGGCAGGTGCCCAGCAGCGACCAGGCGAGACGGGCCGACAGGCTCGCCTTGTTGAGGTCGTAGAGGCGCTGCAGGCTCGGGATGCTCGCGACGAAGATCTCGGGCGACCCCGGCCCGGCGGCGAGGGTGGCGAGTGCCGTCTGCACGTTGGTCCTGAAGGCGTCGATCGGGGTCATCTGCGCCGCCGTGCGGGTGCAGGCGTCGATGGCGCCGATCTCGATGGTGACGTACTGGGCGCCCTGGCCGGCAGCCGTCTGCGCCTGCCCCGGAAGCGCCGACGAGCCCGCACCGGACTTGGCGTCGTTGAACACGTTGACGAGGCCGCTGGCCCCGGCGGCGCGCAGGCGGAGCAGGTGCGAGTTGACGCTCGTCGTCGAGCCGGTCGACCAGCTGTTCGTCGGACATGAGGTGAGGCTCGAACAGGTCATGGCGGCCTGGGTGATCGAGTCCCCGAGCGCGGCCATGCGAGTGATCGTCGCCGGCGCGGGGGCGGCGTGCGCGGCGGACGCGGCGCTGGGCGTGCCGGTGAGAAGGAGAGCGGATGCCGCGACCGCGGCGAGGGCGCGGCGCGCCCGACTGGTGGAACGCATGTCGACTCCGTACATCGTCGTGACGGGAGGGCGCGGCGAACGGCCGCGGCCGGACGAGCGCCGGCGGTCGGGCGGGATCGCGGATCCCCCAGGATGCGATCTGCCGCGAACGATACACCCGTGCATCGCCCTGGCGACAGTGGGAGTGCTCCTCCGCCGCGCGGCTCCGGGGACGCGGCCGAGCCGCGAGGCTCTGTGGACGCGCCCGAGCCGCGCGGCTCC
>DATEOM010000472.1:0-19709 GCA_035274105.1 Microbacterium sp. | reverse complement strand
GCAGGGCGAGTTCGACGCGCTGAAGAGCAAGGCGCTCGGCAACCAGTACTTCGGCGCGTAGTCCGACAACACAGAGCAGAGCGGATGCCTCGATTTCGAGGCATCCGCTCTGCTGTGTGCGGAACCGGATCGACGTCAGCTGATCTTCTTGCGGTAGATCGCCATCGACGCGATGTACGCGACGACGAGGATGCCGACCAGCCATGCCATCGCGACCCAGATGTCGGTGCCCACCGGCTCACCGGCGAACAGCGCCCGCATGGAGTCGACGATCGAGGTGACCGGCTGATTCTCGGCGAACCACTGCACCGGCCCCGGCATGCTCTCTGTCGGGACGAACGCCGAGCTGATGAACGGCAGGAAGATGAGCGGGTACGAGAACGCGCTCGCACCGTCCACCGTTTTCGCGCTCAGCCCGGCGATCACGGCCAGCCAGGTGAGCGCCAGAGTGAACAGCACCAGCATGCCGATCACACCGAGCCAGGCGCCGAAGCTCGCTCCGGTGCGGAAGCCCATGAGCAGCGCCACGCCGATGACGATGGCGAGAGACACGACGATGGCGACCAGCGACGTCAGCACATGTGCCCACAGCACTCCCGATCGTGAGATCGGCAGCGACTGGAACCGCTCGAAGATCCCGCTCTGCATGTCCAGGAACAGCCGGTAGGCCGTGTAGGCGATGCCCGAGGCGATCGTGATGAGCAGGATGCCGGGCAGCATGTAATCGATGTACGAGCCCTTGTCCGAGCCGGTGTTGATGGCACCGCCGAAGACGTAGGTGAACAACAGCATCAGGGCGATCGGGGTGACCGCGGTCGTGATGATGGTGTCGGGGCTGCGCAGGATGTGGCGCAGCGAACGACTGGTGAGTACGGCGGTGTCGCCGATGGCGTGAGCGGTCATCGTCCTTCCTTCCGGGTCGTGGCGCCGCCACCCTGGGCGTCGTCGGGTGCTTTCGTGGTGTCTTCGCCGGTGAGCGCGAAGAAGACGTCCTCCAGGCTCGGCTGCTTCTCGACGTACTCGACCTCGGCGGGCGGGAGCAGCTGCTTGAGCTCGCCGAGCGTGCCGTTGACGATGATCCGGCCTCTGTGGAGGATCGCGATGCGGTCGGCGAGCTGCTCGGCCTCGTCCAGGTACTGCGTCGTCAGCAGCACCGTCGTGCCGGCTCGGGTCAGCTCCTTGACGGCATCCCACACCTCCAGCCGGGCGGCCGGGTCCAGGCCCGTCGTCGGCTCGTCGAGGAAGATCACCGGCGGGTCGCCGATGAGGCTCATTGCGATGTCGAGCCGGCGGCGCATGCCGCCCGAGTACGTCGACACCTTGCGGGAGCCGGCGTCGGTCAGCGAGAACCGGGCGAGCAGACCGTCGGCGATCGAGCCGGGGTCCTTGAGGTGGCGCAGCTGGGCGATGAGCACGAGATTCTCACGACCGCTGAGCACCTCGTCGACCGCGGCGAACTGACCGGTGAGGCTGACCGTCTCACGCACCTTCTGAGCCTGCGTGGCGACGTCGAACCCGCCGACGGCCGCACTGCCGGCATCCGCCTTCAGCAGCGTCGCCAGGATCCGCACGACCGTGGTCTTGCCCGCGCCGTTCGATCCGAGCAGCGCGAAGATGCTGCCTCGCGCCACGTCGAAGTCGACACCGCGCAGCACGTGGAGGTCCTTGTAGGACTTCTCGAGGCCCTTGACCTCGATGGTGTTGGTGGTCATTTCTGCTCTCCTCTCTCTGCCTCGTCGATCGCCTTGTTGAGGCGTGCGCGCTCCTTGTCGATCCAGTGCTTGCCGGAGTAGGCGGCGGTGAACTCCTCGGCGAAGGCCGAGGCGTCGTCGCCCACGATGTCGCGCACGGGCGTCTCGTCCGCGGCGGCTCGCTCCCACAGGTCGGCGGAGTCGCCGAGCATCTGCATCATCGTCACGCCGTCGGTCATCCCGCCGACGGTCATGAAGTACCGGTCGAGCGCCTTGGCGGCGGCCCGGTAGGGCTCGGGGAGCGCCTCGATGCGGGCCTTGTACTGGCGGTACTGCTTCTTCTGCTCGAGCGAGCCGGTGACGACTTCGTACCACTTGGCGGCCATGATCAGTCCTCTTCCTGGGGGTTGGCGTTGCTGTCTGCGTGTTCGCGGTGGAGCTGTTCGATGCGTTCTGCGAGGAAGCTCCAGGTCCTCCAGAACTCCGCGAGCTGCTCGCGGCCCTGCGTGTTGAGGGAGTACACCTTGCGCGGCGGCCCCTTCTCCGACGGGACCTTCTCGACGTCGACGAGTCCGCGCTGCTCGACCCTGACCAGCAGGGCGTACACCGTGCCCTCGGCGATGTCGGAGAATCCCTGGTCCCGCAGCCACGAGGTGATCTCGTACCCGTAGGCGGGTCGACCGGAGAGGATTGCGAGCACGATTCCCTCGAGCGTGCCCTTGAGCATCTCGGTCTCCTGCTTGCCCATCGCGCACCTCCTTCTGACTACTCAGTGATGTTGACTACCAGTAGAAAGTAACACTAGGTACCGGTACTTAGCAACAGCGAATACCAAGTTTTTTCTCGGCCGGAGAAACGACGAGAGCGGATGCCTCGAATCGAGGCATCCGCTCTGAGAGATGTCGGGGGAGTGCCGGTGGTGGGAGTCGAACCCACACGCCCTTGCGGGCAACCGAGTTTGAGTCGGTCGCGTCTGCCATTCCGCCACACCGGCCCGCGCGCCATGCCGCGCGTCCGCGTTTGACCATACCGTAGGATTCAATGGTGACTGAGCAGGAGCAGACCGCCGCCGCATCGACGGCATCCACCCCCCGCCGCGTCGTGGTCGCCGAGGACGAGTCGCTGATCCGACTCGACATCGTCGAGATCCTCCGCGACAACGGATTCGACGTCGTCGGCGAAGCCGGAGACGGAGAGACCGCGGTGGCGCTCGCCACCGAGTTGCGTCCCGACCTCGTGATCATGGACGTCAAGATGCCGCAGCTGGACGGCATCTCCGCCGCCGAGAAGCTCAGCAAGAACCACATCGCGCCGGTCGTCCTGCTCACCGCCTTCAGTCAGAAGGAGCTCGTCGAGCGCGCGAGCGAGGCCGGCGCCCTCGCGTACGTCGTCAAGCCGTTCACGCCGAACGACCTGCTGCCGGCCATCGAGATCGCGCTGGCCCGGTACGAGCAGATCATCACGCTCGAGGCCGAGGTCGCCGACATGGTCGAGCGCTTCGAGACCCGCAAGCTCGTCGACCGGGCGAAGGGCCTCCTCAACGAGAAGATGGGCCTTTCCGAGCCCGAGGCGTTCCGCTGGATCCAGAAGGCGTCGATGGACCGCCGCCTCACCATGCAGGACGTCGCCAAGGCGATCATCGAGCAGCTGGCGCCCAAGAAGGGCTGATCCCAGGACGCGAAGAGAAAGCGGATGCCTCGACTCGAGGCATCCGCTTCTTCGTTGCCGCCGGGCGTCAGACCGGCGGGCGGTCCTTGATGTGGTTCGTGATGCGCACGGTCGAACAGCGCCGGCCGTCCTCGTCGGTGACGACGATCTCGTGGACAGCGAGAGTGCGGCCGAGGTGGACGGGCGTGCAGACGCCGGTGACGATGCCCCTCGTCGCAGAGCGCGTGTGCGTGGCGTTGATGTCGACGCCGACCGCGAGGCGGCCGGGGCCCGCGTAGAGGTTCGCCGCCATCGATCCGAGAGATTCGCCCAGCACGACGTATGCGCCGCCGTGCAGCAGGCCGACCGGCTGGGTGTTCCCCTCCACCGGCATCGTGGCCACCGCGCGCTCGACGGAGAACTCGGTGAAGACGATCCCCATCTTCTCGGCGAGCGCGCCCATGCCGCGATTCGCCGCCCACGCGAGGCCGTCGACAGAGGAGGGGGAGTGCTCGGGCATGCGTCGCCTTCGGGGTTCGGGGCGGGAGATCGGGTGTCCGCGGCCCTGACTAGGCTTGCAGGGTGACGGACTCCGCAAAGCCTACCCTTCTCGTGGTCGACGGCCATTCGCTGGCATATCGGGCGTTCTACGCCCTCCCGGTCGACAACTTCTCGACGAAGGACGGCCAGCACACGAACGGGATCTACGGGTTCCTCGCGATGCTGATCAACCTGATCAAGGCGGAGAAGCCGACCCACCTCGCGGTGGCCTTCGACACCTCACGGCAGTCCTTCCGCACCCGTGAGTACACCGAGTACAAGGCGAACCGCTCCGAGACGCCGTCCGAGTTCAAGGGGCAGATCCCGCTCCTGCAGGACTGCCTGGCGGCGATGAGCATCCGCGTGCTGCAGCAGGAAGACATCGAGGCCGACGACATCCTCGCCACCCTCGCGTCGCAGGGGGCGGCCCAGGGGTTTCAGGTGCTGGTGTGTTCGGGCGACCGCGACACGATCCAGCTCGTCAACGACGACATCACACTTCTCTATCCGAACGTGCAGGGCGTCTCGCAGCTCAAGAGGTACGACCGCCAGGCGGTGATCGACCGCTACGGCGTGCCGCCCGAACAGTACCCCGACATCGCGGCGCTCGTCGGCGAGACCAGCGACAACCTGCCCGGAGTGCCGAAGGTGGGCGAGAAGACCGCCGTGAAGTGGCTCAGCCAGTTCGGCTCGCTCGACGCGCTGCTCGAGGGCGCCGACTCCATCAAAGGCGTCGTCGGCGGCAACCTGCGGGAGCACCTCGACGACGTGCGCCGCAACCGCCGTCTCAACCGGCTGCTGACCGACGTCGACCTGCCGCTCGGTCCCGACGACCTCGAGGTGCAGCCGATGGATGCGCAGGCGGTGCGCGACATCTTCTCGCGGCTCGAGTTCAAGACGCTCATCCCGCGCGTGGCCGAGCTCGCCGGCATCGAGCAGCAGATGGCGGCGGTCACGTCGGCCGCGGCCGAGCTCGCTCCCGTCGCGAAGGAGCTCGCACCGACAGAGTTCGCCACGTGGCTCGAGGACGCGACCGGCGAACTCGGCGTGACCATCACGGTCGAGGGCGGGCTTCCGGCTCGCATCGGCGTCGCCACGAACGATGCCGCGGCCGAGGCGTCGTGGACCGCAGAGCTCGCGAGCGCCATCGAGCCGTGGCTCACCTCCGACGCGCCCAAGGTCCTGGCCGATGCCAAGCCCCAGGTGAAGGCGCTCCGGCGGGCAGGACTGCGCCTCGGCGGACTCGCGTTCGATGTGATCCTGGCGGGCTGGCTGCTGCGCCCGAGCTTCCCCGACAAGAACCTCGCGCACCTCGTCGACCGCTACCTCGACGAGAAGCTGCCCGAATCCGACCCGACGCAGCTCGTACCCGAGACCGAAGGCGCCACGACCGGTCAGCTGTCGTGGTATCTCGTGCGCGTCGCGGCCGCGGTGCGCGCCGAGCTCCCTGAGAGCGTGGCCGCCGTGCTCACCGACATCGAGCTGCCGACTCTCCACACCCTCGCCGACATGGAGCTCGCGGGCGTCGCCGTCTCGCATGCCACGCTGTCGCAGTTCTCCGGCGAGCTCGGTGCCCGCGCCGACGCGCTCGCGCAGGAGGCGTACGCGGCGATCGGCCGCGAGGTGAACCTCGGCTCGCCGAAGCAGCTGCAGGAGGTCCTGTTCGAAGAGCTGCAGCTCCCCAAGACCCGCAAGACCAAGACGGGTTACTCGACGGATGCCGCGGTCCTGGCCGATCTGCAAGAGACGAACCCGCACCCGTTCCTCGACCTGCTCCTGCAGCACCGCGAGGCGACGAAGCTGCGGCAGATCATCGAGTCGCTCGACAGCGCCATCGGCGGCGACCGCACGAGCGGGGCCGACGGCCGCATCCACACGACCTATGTGCAGACCGGCAGCCAGACCGGGCGCCTGTCGAGCACCGACCCGAACCTGCAGAACATCCCGATCCGCACAGAGGAGAGCCGCCGCATCCGTTCGGCGTTCACCGTCGGCGAGGGCTACGAGACGCTGCTCACCGCCGACTACTCGCAGATCGAGATGCGCATCATGGCGCACCTCTCCGAAGACCCCGGCCTCATCGAGGCCTTCAACTCCGGGGAAGACACGCACCGCTTCGTCGGCTCGCGCGTCTTCGGCGTCGCTCCGGAAGACGTGACCCCTGCCATGCGCACGAAGGTCAAGGCGATGTCGTACGGCCTCGTCTACGGGCTCTCGGCGTTCGGCCTTTCGAAGCAGCTGCGGATCGAGCAGGCCGAGGCGAAGCAGCTGATGATGGAGTACTTCGCCCGCTTCGGCGCGGTGCGCGACTATCTGCGCTCGTCGGTCGAGCAGGCACGGATCGACGGCTACACGGAGACGATCTTCGGCCGTCGGAGGCCCTTCCCCGACCTCGCCAGCCCCAACCGGGTTCTCCGCGAGAACGCCGAGCGTGCCGCTCTCAACGCGCCGATCCAGGGCAGCGCGGCCGACATCATGAAGATCGCGCTCTTCCACATCCACGACGAGTTCGCCGCTCAGCAGCTGGAGTCGCGCGTGCTGCTGCAGATCCATGACGAACTCGTGATCGAAGTGGCCCCGGGGGAGTGGGATGCCGCCGAGCAGATCGTGCGCACGCGCATGGGCGACGCCGCGCAGCTGTCCGTCCCGCTCGATGTGCAGATCGGCCGCGGCGACAACTGGGACGTCGCCGGTCACTGATCAGCCGGCGCGTCCCGGGCGGTCCCGGCACCGGGATCCTCGTTTGTCGGCACCGCGTCCCATGCTTAGGCTCGGTGCTATGACAGACGAAACCCGCACGCCCACGCAGATCGACAAGATCGCTGATGCGTGGGTCGACACCCTCGCCGAGCTGGAGCCGACGCTCGCGACCTACATCGGCCGTTCCGAGTACAACGACCGGTTCGGCGACTACAGCCCGGCCGGCCAGGAACGGCTGGTCGAGGAGGGTCGCAAGACCCTGGCAGCGCTCGATGCCGCGACCGCCGACGACGACGTCGACGTGGTGACGAAAGAAGACCTCTCGCGCGAGATCCAGCTGGAGCTCGACCTTCACGACGCCAAGTGGCACCTCCGCGACCTCAACGTGATCGCCTCCCACGCGCAGAACATCCGCTCCGCGTTCGACCTGATGCCCACAGCGACCGCCGACGACTGGTCCGTCATCGCGAAGCGTCTCGGCGCCGTCTCGGGTGCGGTCGGCGGCTATATCGAGACCCTCCGCGAGGGCATCTCGCAGGGCGTGGTGCCGGCCCGCCGTCAGGTCACCGAGGTGGCGACGCAGATCTCCCGCTACACCGCTGACGGCGGCTTCTTCGCGAGCTTCGCCGCCGACGCCGCGCCCGAAGAGGGGCAGCTCCCCGCCTCCCTCGCCCGTGACCTCGCCGACAACGCCAATGCCGCCCGTGTGGCATACGACGAGCTCGCCGCGTTCCTGTCGAACGAGCTCGCCCCGGTCGCGGGGGAGAAGGACGCGGTCGGCCGCGACCTGTACGCGCTCCACTCGCGCCGCTTCCTCGGTGCCACGATCGATCTCGACGAGACCTACGAGTGGGGCGTCGAGGAGCTCGCGCGCATGGTCGCCGAGCAGGAGTCGATCGCGAACGAGATCAAGCCGGGCGCGTCGGTCGAGGAGGCCGTCGCGTTCCTCGAGCAGGACGCGAGCCGCAAGCTCTACGGCACCGAGGCACTGCAGAAGTGGATGCAGGAGACCAGCGACCGCGCCGTCGCCGAGCTGGGCCGGACTCACTTCGACATCGCCGAGCCGATCCGCAAGCTCGAGTGCATGATCGCGCCCACCAAGGAAGGCGGCATCTACTACACCGGCCCGACCGACGACTTCTCGCGTCCGGGCCGGATGTGGTGGTCGGTGCCCGAGGGCGTCGAGGACTTCGACACCTGGCGCGAACTCACGACGGTGTACCACGAGGGCGTCCCCGGCCACCACCTGCAGATCGCCCAGGCGGTGTACAACCGTGCGCAGCTGAACACCTACCGCCGCCTCCTCGCCGGCACCTCGGGCCACGCCGAGGGCTGGGCGCTCTACGCCGAGCGATTGATGGAGCAGCTGGGCTATCTGTCCGACCCCGCCGACCGCCTCGGTATGCTCGACGGCCAGCGCATGCGTGCCGCCCGCGTCGCGCTCGACATCGGGGTGCACCTGGAGAAGCCGCGTCCCGACGGCCAGGGACCGTGGGACGCCGACTTCGCGCTCGAGTTCATGCTCCGCAACGTCAACATGCCCGACGAGTTCGTCAGGTTCGAGGTGAACCGCTACCTCGGATGGCCCGGTCAGGCGCCGTCGTACAAGGTCGGCCAGCGCATCTGGGAGCAGCTGCGCGACGAGGTCGCCGAGCGCGAGGGCGATGCCTTCTCGATCAAGCAGTTCCACAAGCGCGCGCTCGACGTGGGCGGTGTCGGCCTCGACACCCTGCGCTCCGCGCTCTCGCGCTGATCAGTCGCCGAGGTCGTGGTGCAGCAGCGCCACGACCTCGGCGTCGGTCGTCTGACGGAAGTCGTCGTAGAACTGACCCACCGCCCAGAAGTCGGCTTCGCGGTCCGGGCACACGAACGAATCGACGGCGTCGGCCGGCGGCTCCCACGCCTCCGGTGCCACCGGCACGGCGAGCACGATCCGCTCCGGGTCGCGGGCGCGCAGCGCACGACACGCCGCGACGGCGGTCGCGCCAGTGGCCACGCCGTCATCGACAACGATGGCGGTGCGCCCCGACAGCTCCACGGACGCCGAGCCGAAGGCATCCGTCCGCCGTGCCAGCTCGTCGCGCTCCGCCGCCTCGACGCGCTCGAGATCCTCCGACGACATGCCCGCCCACCGCATAGCGCCGGGTGTGACGATGCGCACCCCGTCGGCGATGGCACCGACCGCGTACTCCTTGTGGCCCGCCGCGCCCAGCTTGCGCACGACCACCGCGTCCAGCTCGAGCCCGAGCGCCTCGGCGACCGCCGCGGCGACGACGATGCCGCCCCTCGGGATGCCGAGCACCACGGCACCCGTTCCCCGCCATTGTTCGAGCTCTGCGGCGAGCTCACGCCCGGCGGACCGGCGATCCGCGAACGGGATCATGGCTCCACGCTACGCTCGCGTGGCGCGGCCGTCTCGGGAATGCGACAGCCGCCCCGCCAGTTCATGCAGATGCATAGAAGGAGAAGCACATGACCTCTGTCGACCCTGCCACGATCGAACTCGGCCTCGACACTTTCGGCGACGTGACGCGCGACGCCTCCGGGGAGCTGATCAGCGGCGCCCAGACGATCCGCAACGTCGTCGAGCAGGCGGTGCTGGCCGACCGGGTCGGCCTGTCGTTCTTCGGGGTGGGGGAGCACCACCGGCGCGAGTTCGCGGTGTCGAGTCCCGAGATCGTGCTCGCGGCCGCGGCGGCGCGTACGGAGCACATCCACCTCGGGACCGCGGTCACCGTGCTGTCGAGCGACGATCCGGTGCGGGTCTTCGAGCGGTTCTCGACCCTGGATGCGGTCTCGAGCGGGCGCGCCGAGGTCATCCTCGGCCGCGGATCGTTCATCGAGTCCTTCCCGCTGTTCGGCTACGACCTGCGCGACTACGAGGCGCTGTTCGACGAGAAGCTCGACCTCTTCTCGCGGCTGCGGACGGAGAAGCCCGTGACCTGGAGTGGGACGCTCCGCGCGTCCCTCGATGAGGCCGACGTCTTCCCCAAGACGGAGAACGGGCTGCGCGCCTGGGTCGGCGTGGGCGGCACACCCGAGTCGGCGGTGCGCGCCGCGCGGCACGGGTACGGGCTCATGCTCGCGATCATCGGCGGGCCCGCGGGGCGCTTCGCGCCCTTCGCCGAGCTGTACCGCCGGTCTCTCGACACGTTCGAGCAGCCGCAGCTGCCGGTCGGGGTGCACTCGCCGGGCCACGTCGCCGAGACCGACCAGCAGGCCTGGGACGAAGCGTACGAGGGCTTCGAGGCGATGAACAACTCGATCGGCCGCGAGCGCGGCTGGCCGACCTATAACCGGCTCCGCTTCCAGCACGACGTCGGGCCCGAGGGCGCGCTGTACGTCGGCTCACCCGAGACCGTCGCCCGCAAGATCGCCGCCACCGTGCAGACGCTGGGCGCTTCCCGCTTCGACATGAAGTTCTCGACCGGCACGCTGTCGCACGAGAAGATGATGCGCTCCATCGAGCTGTTCGGCACCGAGGTGGCCCCCCGCGTGCGCGACATGCTGTCGTGAGCCCCGCAGGGGCCGCGGCATCCGTAGCATGACGCTATGACGGATGCCGCAACCCGCGCGTCGTCGACGCTCTCGGAGCGCCTCGACCGCCTGCCCTTCACCCGCAAGCACCTGCGCGTGCTCACCGGTTCGGGCATCGGGTGGGCCCTGGATGCGATGGACGTCGGGCTCATCTCGTTCATCATCGCGGCGCTTGCGGCGCAGTGGAGTCTCACCCCGACGGAGGCGAGCTGGATCGCCTCCGTCGGATTCGTGGGAATGGCGATCGGCGCCAGCGTCGGCGGCCTGCTCGCCGACCGCTTCGGGCGCCGTCAGGTGTTCGCGCTCACGCTCCTCGTGTACGGGCTCGCGACCGGCGCGAGCGCGCTCGTCGGCGGGCTCGCCGCGCTCCTCGTGCTGCGCTTCCTCGTGGGCCTGGGTCTCGGAGCCGAACTGCCGGTCGCGAGCACCTACGTGAGCGAGTTCGCTCCCGCGCGCATGCGGGGGCGGCTCATCGTGATCCTCGAGGCCTTCTGGGCGGTCGGCTGGACCCTCGCCGCGCTGATCGGCTATTTCGTGATCCCCGCCTCCGAAAACGGCTGGCGCTGGGCGTTCGCGCTGGGTGCGATCCCCGCGCTGTACGCGCTCATCGTGCGCTGGGGCCTGCCCGAGTCGGCGCGCTGGCTCGAGCGACGGGGGCGCTTCAGCCAGGCGGAGTCCGTCGTGCGCTCGTTCGAAGGCGCGGCCGACGCGCCGACGGCACCCGCCGCCGGGAGACCCACGGTTCCTCCCGCCGCGGCGACCTCGCTGGGGCAGCGGCTCGGCACGCTGTGGTCGGCGGAATTCCGCGTCCGCACCGCATGCCTCTGGCTGGCGTGGTTCTGCGTCAACTTCTCGTACTACGGCGCGTTCATCTGGATCCCGTCGATCCTCGTCGCCCAGGGGTACGACCTGGTGCGGTCGTTCGGCTTCACCCTGATCATCACGCTGGCGCAGCTGCCCGGGTACGCGGTGGCGGCCTGGCTCATCGAGGTGTGGGGGCGTCGCGCGACACTCTCGGTCTTCCTCATCGGCTCTGCGGTGTCGGCGATCTTCTTCGGCACCGCCTCGGGACCCGGTGCGATCATCGCGGCCGGCATGGCACTGTCGTTCTTCAACCTCGGCGCCTGGGGTGCACTGTATGCCGTGACTCCGGAGATGTACCCGACGTCGCTGCGCGCGACGGGCTCGGGCTGGGCGGCCGGGGTCGGGCGCATCGCGTCGATCGTGGCGCCCCTCGTGGTGCCGCCGCTGCTCGTCGCCGGCGGCGCACCCGCGCTGTTCGTCGTGTTCGCGGCCTTCTTCGCGGTCGCGGCGGCCGCGGCGTGGGGACTCGCCGATCGCCGGGGTGTCGCCCTCGACGACCGCTGAGCGTGGCCGGACCCGCGCCGCACCGGTCGTAGGCTTGAGCCCGTGGCATCCGTTCGATACGTCGCGATCGGCGACTCCTTCACCGAGGGGGTCGGCGACGAGCTCCCCGACGGACACGTGCGCGGCTGGGCCGACCTTGTCGCTCAGGGGTGGTCGAACGCCACCGGCGAGGGTGTCGAGTACGCGAATCTCGCGATCCGCGGAAAGCTCGTGTGGCCGATCGTCGAGCAGCAGCTCGAGCCGGCGCTCGCTCTGAAGCCGACGCACCTGTCGTTCAACGGCGGTGGCAACGACATGCTGCGCCCGCGCACGAGCGTCGCACACGTGCTCGCGGCGTTCGAGACGGTGCTGCGCCGCTGCGACGAGGAGGGCGTCGAGCTGATCGTGCTCTCGGGGGCCAACCCGACGGCGCAGCTGCCGCTGAAGCGCGTGATCCAGCGCCGGGGCGACCTCCTGTCGTACGCCGTCGAGGCGCGTCTGGCCGCCCGCAGCGATGTCGTGCAGGCCTACAACTGGTTCGACGAAGAGCTCGCGACGCCGCCGTACTGGTCGGAGGACCGTCTGCACATGAACGCGCGCGGACACCACCGCGTCGCCGCGCGGGTGCTGAGCTCGCTCGGCGTCGAGCCGGCGCCCGAATGGTGGTCGCAGCCGCCGCTGCCCCCGATGGGCCCGCGCGGCGCGGCCTACTACCGTGAGCACGTCGGCCCCTGGGTCAGGCGTCGCCTGACGGGCACATCGTCGGGAGATGGACGCACGCCGAAGTTCGGTCAGTGGACCGAGATCGCCCCGACCGCCCGCTGACCCGCGAGCACGCCGCGCCGGCGTCCGCTCACGCGGGGGCGCCGGTCACCGCGTAAGTCAGTTCTGCGAAGGCGCCGGCCTGTCGCACGGCGGTCAGCTGCAGCCGATCGGCGCCGAGGCTGCGGGGCAGGAGCGGCTTGCCCGATGGCAGCGTCGCCGGGGCGATCGACACGCGGATCTCGTCCAGCAGTCCGGCGTCGGCGAACTGCCCCGCGAGCTCACCGCCGCCCACGATCCACACGTCGCGGTCGCCGGCCGCGTCGCGGATCTGCGGCCACACCTCGCTGACGTCGCCCGAGGCGAACCGGATGTCCACGCCCGGCACGACCGGCTGATCCTTGCTCGTGAACACCCAGGTGGGACGGTCGCCGTAGTACGACGGCCATTTCTCGGGGTGCGCGACCAGGTCCTCGTGCTCGAGCACCCACCGATAGGTCGACGAGCCCTGCACGAGCACGCCGATGCCGGCGAGGAACCGCTGGAAGTCCTCATCGCCGCCTTCGCCGCCGGGTGCGGCGAACAGCCAATCGAGCGAGTCGTGCTCGTCGGCGAGGAAGCCGTTGAGCGTGGTGGCGGTGTAGAAGACGACGCGGGGCATGCCGTCACGCTAGCGCCCACCTCGGACATGCGCTTGACGGGCTATTCAACCAAGTAGTACTGTACCGATCAGTTGAATACAGGAGGTGAGATGACCGACGCGTTGAGCCGCACGTTCGCGGCACTCGCCGATCCGACGCGTCGCGCAATGCTCGCGCGGCTGAGCGAGGGCGAGGCGACGGTGGGGGAGCTCGCCGAGCCGTTCGATATGAGCTTCGCCGCCGTCTCGAAGCACCTGCGCGTGCTCGAGGGGGCCGGGCTCGTCACCCGGGGTCGCAACGCCCAGTACCGGCCCGCCCGGCTCGACGCGCGGCCGCTGGCCGCAGCATCCGACTGGATCGGCGGCTACGCGCAGTTCTGGGACGACAGTCTCGGCGCCCTCGACCAGTACCTCAACGCCCTGCAGCAGCTCGGGGCACCCCGCACCACACCGACCGGCGACGGCGCCGCACCCATCGAGAAGGAGAACGACCATGACTGAGTACTTCACCGTCACGCGCACCCTGCAGGCTCCCCGCGAGCTCGTGTTCGAGGCGCTGACGAAGCCCGAGCACTTCGCCGTGTGGTTCGGCACGGCCGCCGTCGAGGTTCCGCAGGACAGCCTCACGATGGACGTGCGCCCCGGCGGCGCCTTTCGCGCCCTCATGCTGCTGCCGGACGGCAACCGCATCGACTGGGCGGGGGAGTACAAGGTGGTCGAGCCGCCGTCGCACCTCGCGATGACGCTCACCGACCAGCCCGGTGACGACGCAGGGCTGCCTGTCCTGTTCGACCTCGTAGAATCTGGCGAGGGCACCGTGCTCACCATCCGCCAGGACCGCAGCGACTTCTCGGACGAGCAGGTCGCCGCGACGATCGCGGGCTACAACGCGTTCATCGACGACATCGAGCGCGTGCTGGAGCGCCTGCAGACCGCCTGATCGCCACGGAGACGCCGGTCGTCAGCCGCGCGGGCGGCGCGGCGCCCTGGGCGGATCCATCCCCATGCGGATGCGCGTGCGCTTGCGCTCGATGACGATGAAGGTGCTGCCGAGCACCCACAGCGGCACCTGCATGAGGAACGCCAGGCGGAACGCGTCGAGGTTGTACGTCGCGGGCGTGCCGGCGCCCTGCAGGTCGAGAGCGAGGCCGATCAGGAGGATCGCCACCAGCGCGGCGAGGAATCCGCCGGCGTTCGTCACCCCGGTCGCGGTGCTGAGGCGATGCGACGGGTTGTGCGTGCGGGCGTGATCGAAGGCGATCATCGACGCGGGCCCGCCGGTCGCGAGGGCGACCGCGAGGGCGATCAGCAGCCAGAGCGGCGCGGGACCGGGGTAGGCGATGACGGCGAGCCACGCGACCGCCTGCACGGCGACGGTCGGGAGCACGAGGGCCCGTGACCGCAGATGCGGGATGCGCCGCGAGAGTTCCCCGATGATCGGCCCGAGCGCCATGCCCACCACGACGTACAGCGACATGATGGACGCGGCTCCGCCCGTGCTGAGACCTTCCCCGGCGGTGAGGAAGGGCATGCCCCACAGCAGCACGAAAGCGGTTCCCGCGAACGGCGTCGTGAAGTGCGACCAGAACGCGAGGCGCGTCCCGGGGTGCGCCCACGCCGCCCTGATGCCGACGCCGGTGTCGACCGACGAGGTCACGACCCGGATCGCGCCGGTGTCGGTGTCTACCGACACGTCCTCGTCGCGGTCCGCCGGGTGGTTGCGGATCAGAAGGAACACGAGGACGGCGAACAGCACGCCGAGCCCGGCGATGCTGCCGAAGGTGATCGTCCAGGACGTGGCGTGCAGCAGTGCCGCAAGCGGGATCAGCGCCACGAGCTGGCCGGCCTGGCCGACGATGCCGGTGAGTTGCACCATGATCGGGCCGCGCTGCGCGGGGAACCACGTCGCGATGAGGCGCAGCACCCCCGGGAAGATCGCGGCGTCGCCGGCGCCCAGCAGCATGCGCGCGATGATCGCCACGCCGACGCTCGGGGAGATCGCCATGGTGAGCTGCCCCACAGCCATCAGCAGCATCCCGACGGTCATGATGGGTCGCGCGCCGTAACGGTCGAGCAGCACGCCGATCGGGATCTGCATGCCGCCGTACACCGCGAGCTGCACCACCGCGAAGAGCGACAGCGTGGCGGCGTCCGCGTCGAATCGTGCCGCCGCATCGACGCCCACGGCGCTCAGAGATGAACGGTTCGTGATCGCGAGGACGTAGCCGGCGACCCCGACCGTCCAGATCACCCAGGCGTACACTCCCGGGCCCGTCGCACGAGGACGGGACAGACGGTGCACCCTTCCACAGTAGTCACCGAGATGGATGCTGCCGCCCGGCGCGCATTGCGGCAGCATCCATCTCGTGTCAACCCCCTCCCGCGAGGGCGGCGGCTGCGGGACCGTACGGGTGGGACTTCTCGTCCCGAAGCAGGGGAGGGCTCATCGCCGCGCCCCGGAAAGGACACCTCGCATGAGTATCGGAGCAGGCATCGCCCTCTTCGCCATCGGAGCGATCCTCGCGTTCGCGGTGAACGTGGAGGTGGAGTGGGTGAATCTCGACATGATCGGCTACATCCTCATGGGTGCCGGAGCCGTCATCTTCTTGATCGGCATCGTGCTGCTGGCGCGCCACCGCCGGTCCGAGTCCGTCACGCGCACCGCCGTCGACCCGAACGTCAACGAGCAGGTCACGCGCCGGAGCACGAGCTCGACGGACGACGCCGCCGGCCTGTGAGCAACCCTTCGGCCGCGGGCGCTTCGGCGGCCGCGGCCGAAGCGCTGCGGGATCAGCGATCGGCAGCCGTCGCCTCGATGAAGTCGCGGAATGCTTCGATTCCGCGCATCTCGATCGGCGCGCCCAGTGCGGCGGAGTGGTCGCCCCGGAGCGACTCCCAGCGATCGCGCTCCATCACGAAGCGATTGTGCAGCACCGCGACCCCCTCGCGAGCGACATGGAATGCGCCGTCGAACTCATAGCCCACGCGGCGTGACACCGCGTTCGACGGGCCGTTGTCGACGAAGGCACCCGATGTCGCTTCCCGCGCGCCGAGACCCGCGAACGCGACGTGAAGAGCGAGCATCCGCATGCGGGTGCCGATACCGCGTCCCTGGTGAGCGCGGCCCAGCCACGATCCGCTCGTGACGCGGCGCAGCACGGGCCAATCGTTCGCCGTGATGCCCTGGACACCGACCGGGACGCCATCGTGCAGCACCGCGAACTCGAGCACGAACGCATCGGGGGAGACCCGATTGCGGATTCCCCACTGGAACATCACGACGCTCCGCGCCACCTCATCCGCTGTGCCGCGCGACCAGGGGTGTTCGAATG
The DNA here is from genome assembly GCA_035274105.1 of Microbacterium sp. GTDB lineage: Bacteria > Actinomycetota > Actinomycetes > Actinomycetales > Microbacteriaceae > Microbacterium. The sequence continues at coordinate 3,513 of DATEOM010000472.1, read as the reverse complement.
GCATCACTCCGGGGTCATGGATGCCTCGGCCCGCGAGTTCCGCGAGTTGCACAAGCAGTTCGTCATCGATCCAGCGGAGCTCGAGGTCGCCGGCGCGCACCGCCAAGGTCGAAGCGGGCCAGAGCCGGGCGAGCGCGTCGGTGTGCGGCATCCGCGAATTCTGCCAGACGCCCGCGCATCTCGTAAAGTGGGCGGGTGCCCACTTCAATGGGCGCCCGCCCATAAGGAGGATCCTTGCCGACCGGACAAGCACTTCACGACGCCCGCACCGTCCTGCTGGAGGCGGGTCGCCGCGTGCTCGCAGGCGACGGGGCGGGCGCACTGAACTCTCGCGCGGTGACGGCCGCCTCGGGAGTCGCGAAGGGAGTCCTGTACCGCCACTTCGCCGACTTCGACGACTACCTCGGAGTGCTCGTCGCGGAGGAGGCCCGGCGGATCGGGAGCATCGAGCCGCTCGTCACGGACTCGGCGTCCGCAGCGTTGACGGATGTGCTCGAGCAGGTCTTCACCCCGACGATGCTGGGCCTCGCGAGCCTGCTGATCAGTCGCGAAGGACTGCGACGCAGGCTCCGCCGCGACGGATCGCCAGAAGTTCCCCTGTTCGCCGACGCCACGTCCGCCGTGGCGGACGTCCTCGGCGCAGAGCGAGAGGTCGGCTGGATTCGCGAAGACGCCGATATTCCCGCGCTGGCGCTCATCCTCGTGGGAGGTGCGCACCTGATGTACGTGACCGCGGGCAGGGCACGGCCCACGCGCGAAGCACTCGACCGGCTCGTGCAGTCGATCCTCACGACCCGCACGGTTGGCTGACTGACGGCACATGCCGCACGACTCCGACCTCGGGAGCGTCGGCGGCGCCCCGGAGCCGATCGGCCGGACGCGTTCGGCCGGCACGACGACGCTTGACGCCGCCGTGCCGGCCGCTCGCGGTAATCCTCGCGCAAGCCATCCTGCTCCGCTGCGGACGTCCCGATCGCTGCCGGAAGGCCCGGGGTTCACGGCGCGTCGCCGAGGGGCCGGTCCTTCGGCGACAGCGGATCCTCGTCCGCGTCGAGGGTGGACCCGGTCGTTCGGGTCTCCGTCAGGTCGGGGTCGAGGGCCGAGGCGGGAACGCCGGGCTCCGTCGTGCCTTCGGTCCACGTCGGCTCCGGCGTCGCGTACACCTCGGAGACGGTGTCATACGTCGGCGCCACGTCGACGTCGGGATTGTCGTCCGATCCCTTCTTGGCGGCTGCGACACCGGCTGCTGCCGTGGCCGCGGCCGCTGCAGCGAGTCCGACGCCGGCCGCGACCTTGCCGGAGACGCCTGCCTTGCCGCTGTCACCGCGCGAGTCGGCGGCGGCCTCGATTCCGGGCTCCTCAGCGCCGGTTTCGGTGCCCACCGAACCTCGCCACGCACCGGTGGCATAGCCCTCCGACTCGATGAACTGCTTGAAGCGTTCCAGGTCGCCCTCGGCCTGCCTCTCGACGACGTTCAGCTTGTCGCCGATCGTCTCGACCAGTCCCTCGGGTTCGTACTCGAGGACGAGGTGAACCTGCGTCTGTCCACCGCCCACGTCCTCGAACATCACCGCTCCGGCATTCGTCGCACCCTCCGTCGCCGCCCACGAGACCTTCTTGTCCGGCTCCTGCTCGAGGATGCGCGCCTTCCACTGCCGCCGAACGCCGGCGATCTCGGCGACCCATTCCAGGTTCTGGTCGTCCAGTTGCGTGACGGACTTGATGCCGCTCATGAAGCGAGGAAAGTCCTCGAACTGCGTCCACTGGTTGTACGCAACGCTGATCGGAACGTTGACGAGGATCCTCTTCTCGACCTTCGTGCTCATTGCGCCTCCTCCTATCGGTGTAGCCGTGCGCATGTGCGTGCCAGGAAGTTAGCCAGTGCGATCAGCCCGACCTACCCCCTTGCGCTGGGCAGGATGGACGACGATCATCTCGGTGCATCTTCGGCAGGCCCGCGCACGCTCCTGAGCACCCGAGTGCCTGCGGCGTGCGTAAGGTGTCGCCATGAGTGAAGACGGGTGGCGGGCCTTTCTGTCGGGCGAGGAAGTCGACGACTGGGTCATCCTGCATGGGGGACCGACGGCGGTGTTCATGGTGTCATCGCTCCAGGAAGCTGCGCGGCTTGCTGCGGCCGTGTCGGAGGTGCCTGGGCTGGGCCCGCGAACACTGCTCAGCGTGGCATCGGACCGCCTCACGGTGAAGCTGACACGCGAGATGTGGGGCACGGAACGCGAGCATCTCGAGGTTGCGCGTGCCGTTTCCGCCCTGGCCCGGGAGCACGGGGCAGTCGCCCGTCGGAGCGCGGCGCAGGAAGTCCAACTGGCGATCGCTGCCGCGCCCGACGCGATCGACCTGCCCTTCTGGCGAGCCGTGCTCGGCTACGCGCCGTTGCACGAGGACAACTGCATCGATCCGCTCGGCCAGGGGTCGACCGTGTGGATGCAGGACCTCGACCCGTCCAAACCGCTGCGCCACGCCATGCACATCGATGTCTCACTCGCCCGAGACCACATCGAGGCACGCCTGGCCGACGCGCTAGCCGCAGGGGGACGCATCGTCGACGACTCGGAAGCACCGAGCGCGTGGATCCTCGCGGATCGTTCGGGGAACAAGGTGTGCCTGGCGGCGTGGCCGGATGGGGCGCGTCCCGGGGGGACTGACGACGCCACGAGTCAGACCTGACACGAAGAAGCGGGGGACGACGTGCGACCCGTGCCTACGCGTCGAGGAATCCGACGAGCACGTCGCGGACGAGGTCGGTTCGCGCCAGCCCGAAGAAGTGGGTCGTGCCCGGAAACACCGCGAGCTGCGACGCCGGAACGCCGACGAAATCGCCGTTCACGTCGCCGCCGCGCAGGCGCAGGAACTCGACGGCGTGATCGAGCGACACCATGTCGGCGTCGCCCACGGTGATGAGGGTCGGCGCCGCGATGGCGCGGATCTCATCTTCGGTGCGATCCGGGAACCCGCTCTCGTAGGTCGCAGTGAGCTTGTCGAGCAGCACCTGCAGATGCTGAAGGTCGGGGTGAGGCGATTTCGCGAGGTAGGCCGCTTCCATCGGTGTGCCGGCGATCATCTCGACGGTCATCGCGCCGACCGCGTCCGCGTTCTCCGACCCGCGCATACCCGACGCGGCGAACGAGGTCGACGAGATGATGACCTTTCTGACCCGCAGAGACGCGTCGCCACATCAACCTCTCCGGGTCGCATGCCGGTGATCCTCCGCTTACTCGCGTTCCACCGGCAGCCACAGCTCGCAGACGGCGAAGCTGAAGTCGGGGGAGCGCTCGAGCACGGCCACGATCGACGGCCCGGGACGCAGCCGCCACGGGTTCGAGGGGAACCAGTCGCTCGCCGTCGCCGCCCACGTCGACTGCACCGCGGTGGGGTAGGGCCCGTCGACCCGGAACACGGCCCACTCACCAGCGGGGACCTCCAACGCGTCGAGGTCGCCGGGGACGGGATCGTCCGCGGCGAGGGCGACGCCGTGCAGGTAGGTCAGCTCGCTGC
>DATEOM010000471.1:0-3028 GCA_035274105.1 Microbacterium sp. | reverse complement strand
CCCATCACGACGCCGATGGCCATGCGGCTCGAGCGCTCGGGGTAGCGCAGCGCGTTCTCGGACGCGAGCCGCGCCGTCGCCGACGAGCCGAACAGCTTGCCGACGAGCCGCAGCACGGGCGGCATCACGAGCGTCGCGCCGAGCGCGAGGCCGGTGAACGAGAAGACGCCCCCGAAGAACGCCACGACCACCCCGAGCGGCGACACGAGGCCGATCGCGATGCCGCCCGCGAGCAGCGCCCCGCCGATCGCGAACAGCGTGACGGCGGCGCCGTTTCGCGCTCGCTTACCCGTGAAGGCATCGTGGGATGCCTCGACCGAGCCGCCCAGCGCCTGCAGCGGCGTCACCGTCAGCACGCGTCGCGATCCCGCCCACGCCGCGGCCCACGTCGTGAGAGCGACCACGACGGCAGGGATCACCAGCACCGGCTGCACGACGGCGTACTCGACCTCGCCGATGCCGAACGCGACGCCCGCGAGCGCGACGCCCACCCACGACACGAGCGTGCCGCCGACGAGCCCGAGCACGGCGCCGACGACGCCCACGACGAGCCCCTGGCGCGCGACTTCGGAACGCTGCGTCCGCGCCGACGCCCCGATCAGGCGCAGCAGCGCGATCCGGCGCGTGCGGCCCGCGATCACCGTCGCGAACGTGTTGGCGGTGACGATGGCCGCAACGTACACCGCGACGCCGATCAGCAGGAAGCTCATGATCGCGAGCACCGCAGCGAGCATCCCGCTCTCGCCGATGAACGGGTCGGCGCGCAGCACCGCGGCGATGTAGCCGGTCGCGCTGAGGAGGATCGCGCCGAACGCGCTCGAGATCGCCGCCACCAGGATGCTCGCCCCCATCCCGCGCTCGCGCAGCCACGCGAGCGGCGCGGAGGCGCTTCGCGGGACGGATGCTGCGGGCCGAGGCATCCGTCCCGTCTCGGCGATCGCGGTCACGACGTCACCGCCACGGCGCCGGCGCCGGCGCCGAGCTCGGAGGCGAGCATGTAGGCCGAGATCTCCTCGGCGCTCTGGCGCGGCTTGTCGGCGACGATGCGTCCGTCGCCGAGGAACAGCACACGGTCGGCGTGCGAGGCCGCGACCGGGTCGTGCGTCACCATCGCGATCGACTGGCCGTGCTCGCGCGTGGCGGCGGCGAGCAGCGCGAGCACCTCGCGCCCCGAGCGCGAGTCGAGGTTGCCGGTGGGCTCGTCGGCGAACACGAGGTCGGGCGAGGTCGCGAGCGCACGGGCGATCGCGACGCGCTGCTGCTGGCCGCCCGACAGCTGGTGGGGCCGGTGGTTCAGGCGCGACGTGAGGCCGAGACGCTCGACGAGGCCGTCGATACGCGCCCGCTCCAGAGCCGTGGGGCGGCGCCCGTCGAGGTCGAACGGCAACAGGATGTTGCCCAGCGCGTCGAGGGTCGGCACGAGATTGAAGGCCTGGAAGACGAACCCGACGCGGCGGCGCCGCAGGATCGTGAGCTCGAGGTCGCTGAGCCCGGTGATGTCGGTGTCGCCGATCCAGGCGCGCCCCGACGACGGTGCGTCGAGGCCCGCCATGATGTGCATGAGCGTCGACTTGCCCGAGCCCGACGGGCCCATGATCGCGGTGAACTCGCCCCGGCGGATGCCGACGCTCACGCCGTCGAGCGCGCGCACCGTGCTCTCGCCGGTTCCGTAGGTCTTGGTGAGCTGCTGCACCCGGGCGGCGAGCCCCAGGTCGGTCGATGAGAGTTCCATGCTTCGACGGTATGGACGGCCCGCTGTCCTCCGCGTCGCCCGGTCGAAGCATCCGTCCTACATCCCGAGGATGACCTTCCGCGCGCCGCTGACGTCCCAGACTTCGCAGAATCGCGCCGATCTCGCAGCTTTCCGCCGCGAACCTGCGCGGTCGACGAAGATCTGCGAAGTCTGTGAGTGGGCGGCGCGATCGCGTCCGGGATCGAGTGGTTCGCGGACACCGGCCTCGAGGGGCGCTGAGCGCTACACCAGGCCGTGCTCGAAGGCGAAGACCACGAGCTGCACGCGGTCGCGGAGCCCGAGCTTCGTGAGGATGCGGCTGATGTGCGTCTTCACCGTCGCCTCCGAGAGGTACTCGCGCGCCGCGATCTCGGCGTTCGAGAGCCCGCGCGCGGCGAGCGCGAAGATCTCGCGCTCGCGCTCGGTGAGCTCGGCGTAGGCGGGCGGGACCGGCCGGGGCGCAGCATCCGTGAATCGCTCGAACAGCTCTCGAGTGGCGGATGCTGCGATCACGGCCGACCCCGCATGCACGGTGCGGATCGCCGCGAGGAGGAACTCCGGTTCGGCGTCCTTGAGGAGGAACCCGCTCGCGCCCTGCCGGATCGCGCGGGCCGCGGCCTCGTCGAGGTCGAACGTCGTGAGCATCACGATGCGCGGCGGTTCGGGATCGGTGAGCAGCTCGGCGGTCGCGGCGAGGCCGTCCATGACGGGCATGCGGATGTCCATGAGCACGACGTCGGGCCGGGACTCGCGCACCGCGAGGAGAGCCTCGCGGCCGTCGGAGGCCTCGGCCACGACCTCGAGGTCGGGCTGCGAGTCGACGAGCATGCGGATGCCGGCGCGGAACAGCGACTGGTCGTCGACGAGCACGACGCGGATCATGCGGGTCCTCCCCCGGAGACACGTGCACAGAATCGGAGACTTCGCCCGGCACGCCGCGAACGGATGCCGGCTGCCGACGTGTCGCCGAAAACCTCCGGCGCGGTGCACCCCGCGCGGGTCATGCGATCCCTCCCAGGGGCACCGACGCCGACACGACGAACGCGCCGCCCTCGTCGGCCGCGTCGAGCCGGCCGCCGGCGAGCTGCGCACGCTCGCGCATGCCGATGATGCCGTGACCCGACCGGCCCGGCTGCGATCCCGGCGCGACGGGGTTGCGCACGTCGAGCTCGACGCGGTCGGGAAGCCACGACAGCCGCACGTCGACCGATCCGGCCGGAGCGCCGTGCCGGAGGGCGTTCGTGAGCGCCTCCTGGAGGATCCGGTAGACGGCGAGCTGCACGGCGGCCGGCGGTT
>DATEOM010000470.1:0-2102 GCA_035274105.1 Microbacterium sp. | reverse complement strand
GGCATCGCCGCCCCGGTCGGGCCGGTCGCGGCAGCCTCCTCCGCGCCCAGCGCCCGGCACATCGTGGCGATCGCGGGCGGTGCCGTCCTCGTCGCGGCTGCGATCGTCTTCGGGAGCACGCTCACAGCCGGCACGGGGGCGCTGAACGACTTCTTCACCGTCTCGACCGAGCCGACGCCCGAGCCCACCACCGAGCAGGCGGTTCCCGAGACGACCGCCCCGGAGTCGCAGCAGGCGGCCCCCGAGGGCACCGCGCCCGTCACGGAGCAGGCGGCGCCGCGTGCGGCGAACCCGCAGCGCAAGGGCGCGACCCCGCAGAAGAAGACGACGACCACGACCACGACGACCACGACCGAAGCCGCACCGGCGCCGCGGCCCACGAAGGGCGCTGCACCCGCACCCAGCCCGGGTTCGGGGAGCACCGGCACCGGCGACAGCGGCAGCACCGGCGGTACCGGCTCCACGGGCGGCACGGGCACCACCGGCGGCACCGGCACCACGGGCGGCACCGGCACAGATCCGGAGCCGACGCAGGAGCCCCAGCCGGAGCCCACGCAGGAGCCCCAGCCGGAGCCCACGCAGGAGCCGCAGCCGGAGCCCACCCAGGAGCCCCAGCCGGAGCCCACCCAGGAGCCCCAGCCGGAACCGACTCAGGAGCCCACTCAGGAACCCGCTCCGCCCGCAGACCCGGCACCTCCGGCCGATCCCGCCCCCGAGCCGGAACCCTCACCGAGCCCGACCCAGGACCTCCCGGTCTGACACCGGCCGACGGGGTTTCAACATGGCTACAACCACAATGACTGTGGCGTCGTTCTTCGATGCGACGACCTTCACCGGCGCACGCCACGCGCGTCCGCTCATCGACGCCCTCACCGCCCACGACATGCCGCCACGCGTGCTGATCTCGGGGAACGCGGGCTCGGGCAAGACCACGATGCTGCGAGGCGCCCAGCGCTTCCTCACCCAGAAGCATGCCGACGTGAGCGTCCTCGGCCCCGAGACCGACGTGCTCGACGTGCCGGCCTCGAGCATCCTGCTCGCCGACGACCTGCATCTGCTGCCCTCCGCCCAGATGGAGGGGCTGCGAGCGCGAGCGAGCAACCCCGAAGCGGCTCTCGTCGTGACGAGCCGGCCGTGGCCGCACTCGCACGCGCTGTCGTCGATCGCGCGGCACCTCGAGCGCAGCCGTCCCGCGGTGGTGCTCGGCCATCTCACGCGCGCGGACGTGCTCGACTACCTCGAGGCGAACGAGCGCACGCTGAAGCCGGCGTGTCTCGATCATCTGCTCGAGGTCACGGGCGGGGTGGCGTGGCTCGTGTCGGCCGCGCTCGCCGCGCACGACGATCGCGACTGCGCCGACGACGGCGCCCACGCCGCCCTCGGCCACGTGCTCGAGCAGAGCGTCGCGCACCGGCTGGGCGTCGTCGAGGAGGAGGTACGACGCACCATCGAGGCGATGAGCGTGTGGTCGGACGACGCGCCGGTGCTCACCGACCCTCTCGACGATGTCGAAAGCGTCATCGCCCAGGGCTATGCGGAGGGACTGCTGCTGCGCAACGGGCGGCCGGTGCCGGTCGTGCGCTCCGCGGTACGCGCGAACCTCTCGGCCCGGCGACTGGTCGACCTCATCACGGCGATGCCCGGCGGCATCGACCCGCTCGCCTCCCGCCCCGGCGACTGGCTCGGCGACCTCCGCGACCCGCGCCTGTCGTCGGCGCTCGTCGAACACGGCGACCAGCTGCTCGATTCGGATCCGGTGCGCGCGGGCGAGCTGTACGGCGCTGCGGCGGAGGCCGGAGTGAGCTCGGCCGACCTCGCGGCGAAGCGCGCGCAGGCGGCGTGGTCATGCGGCGATGTCGATTCCGCGGCCCAGCTCCTCGACGAGGCGATGACCTTCGCCGACCGCTCCGAGAGCGTATCGGCGCGCATCGCCGATGTCGCGGCCGCGACCTGGTCGATGCGGGGCATGCTGCACACCGGGGCGGGCTTCTACGATGTGTTCCCGCCGACGACGGCCGAGGCATCCGTCCGCCGTCTGATCGCCCGCATCGGCGTCGGCGAGGCGGACGCGACCGGGCCGGAAGACGAGTCCACTCCTGAGG
>DATEOM010000469.1:0-2811 GCA_035274105.1 Microbacterium sp. | reverse complement strand
CCGCCGGCGCCGCCTTCCCCGCGCTCGAGCCCCGACTCGAAGCCGCAGCCACCGCCTTCGACGACGTCCGCTACCTGCGCCGCCCCGGCACCGAAGAGCTCTACCGTCTCATCGAATCGACGGACGAGGCGGTCTCGTCGGCTCGTCCGGTCGCGCGCGAGGAGGTCCCCGCGTGAGAGACGGACGCACAGAATCGGAGATCGTGGCCGACACGCCGCCCGAGGGCCTGGCGTGCCGGCGTGTCGCCGAATATCTCCGATTCTGTGCTCGCGTCGGCGAGGTGCTCGCGTGAGCGTCGACACACGGCGGGGAACGACGGATGCTGCGCCCCGGCGCGGCCGGCGGATCGCGGCGTGGGTCGCGATCGGGCTCGCTCTCCTCGTGATCGGCGGGATCGGCGGCGCGATCTCAGCGGCGAACCAGTGGGGCCAGCGGGATGCGCTCGACCCGGACTCGGCCGGTCCCGGTGGAACGCGTGCGCTCGCCGAGATCCTCCGCGGTCACGGCGTCGAGGTGCGGGTGGCGCGCGATCGCACGACGGCGTCCGACGCCCTCGCCGCCGGCCCTGCCACCCTCGTGCTCCCCGACGCGCCGGCGCTCTCGGACGACGCCCTCGCCGACCTCGTCGCGGAGGCCACCGACGTCGTGCTCGTCGAACCGCGGGCCCGCACGCTCGATCTCCTGCTCCCGGGATCCGCCCCCGCCGGGGTCGCACCCGACACGGCGATCGACCCCGACTGCGACGTCGAGGAGGCGATCCGCGCCGGCGCGGTCGCCCCGGGCGCCGTCTACAGCGGCGACAGCGGCTGCTACCCCGCCTCCGACGGGTTCGGGCTCCTCGTCGACGTCACCGACGGCGGCCGCGTCGCGGCCGTCGACGCCCGGCCGCTCTTCGCCAACGAGTACCTCGCCGAGAACGGCAACGCCGCGCTCGCCGTCAACCTCTTGGGGCGGCATCCGCTCGTCGTCTGGTACGTGCCGAATCCCGCCGACACCGACCTCGCCGATACGAATCCCTCCCTCGGCGATCTCACACCGCCGTGGGTGAGCGCGGTCATCGTGCTGCTCCTCATCGCGGGGATCGCGGCGGGCATCTGGCGGGGACGGCGGTTCGGCCCTCTGGTCGCGGAGCGCCTGCCGGTGACGGTGCGGGCGTCCGAGACGACCGAGGGACGCGCGCGCCTGTACGCGCGGGCGGGCGATCCGCTGCACGCCGCCGACCGGCTCCGGATTGGCGCACTGCGGCGCATCGCCGCGCTCCTCGGCCTCGCCGCGAACGCCGCAGCCCCGGAGATCGCCGATGCCGCCGCGGGCCGCACCGGTCTCGACCGGCGAGCCGTCCGCGGCATCCTGATCGACGACATCCCGCAGGGCGACGGCGACCTCGTCGCCCTGAGCACACGCCTGAGAGATATCGAGGACGCCGTCCGCGCGGCCGTCCGCCCCGAAAGGAATCCCCGATGACGGACATCCCCGCCACCGCGAACACCCCGGCACCCGCCACCGCGAACACCCCGGCGCCCGCCGCGACCGATCGCGCACCCCTCGACGATGCCGCGCTGCGCGAGGCGATGAACCGCGTTCGCCTCGAGGTCGGCAAGGCCGTCGTCGGGCAGGACGGCACCGTGACGGGCCTCTTGATCGCGCTGCTCTCGCGCGGCCACGTGCTGCTCGAAGGCGTGCCCGGCGTCGCGAAGACCCTCCTCGTGCGGGCCTTCTCGACGGCACTGGGCCTCGACACCAAGCGCATCCAGTTCACGCCCGACCTCATGCCCGGCGATGTATCGGGATCGCTCGTGTACGACGCGAAGACGGGAGAGTTCGAGTTCCGCGAGGGTCCGGTCTTCACGAACGTCGTTCTCGCCGACGAGATCAACCGCACGCCCCCCAAGACGCAGGCGGCGCTGCTCGAGGCGATGGAAGAGCGCCAGGTCTCGACCGACGGCGTGACCCGGCCGCTCCCCGACCCGTTCCTCGTCGCGGCGACCCAGAACCCCATCGAGCATGAGGGCACGTACACGCTGCCCGAGGCGCAGCTCGACCGGTTCCTCCTCAAGCTCATCGTCGAGGTGCCCGCGCGGGATGCGGAGCTCGCGGTGCTGCGCCGCCACGCCAGCGGCTTCGATCCTCGCGACCTCGCGGGGGCGGGGCTGCGTCGCGCCGCCACCGCCGATGAGATCCGCGCGGCGCAGCGGGCCGCAGCATCCGTCACCGTCTCGGACGACGTCCTCGGCTACGTCGTGGATCTCGCGCAGGCCACGCGCCGGAGCCCCTCCGTGCAGCTGGGGGTGAGCCCGCGCGCGGCGACGGCGCTGCTCGCGGCGTCGAAGGCGTGGGCATGGCTGGGCGGCTACCCGGCGATCACGCCCGACCACGTGCAGACGATGCTGCTGCCGACGTGGCGGCACCGCATCCGGCTGCGCCCCGACGCCGAGCTCGAAGGCGTGTCGGTCGACGCGGTGCTCGGCTCCGTGCTGCAGCAGACCCGCGTCCCGATCTGACGCGAGGAGACCATGTACGTCACCGGTCGTCTGCCGCTGCTCCTCGCCCTGGGAGCGGTGCCCGTCGTGCTGCTGTCGGCGGCGGGCGTCGACGCGTGGCTCGCGGTCGCGGGCTGGGTGCTGCTGTGCCTCGTCGCCACGCTCGGCGATGCGGCGGCGGCACCGGATCCGCGCCGGATCACGGTGACCCGGCGGATGCCGCGCCGCGTTCTGCTCGGCCAGCCCGTCGTCGCCGAACTGGTGCTCCGCAACAGCGGCGACCGGGCGCTGCGGGGAAGGGTCCGCGACGCGTGGCAGCCCACCGCGGGCG
>DATEOM010000468.1:0-4788 GCA_035274105.1 Microbacterium sp. | reverse complement strand
AGAGCCCGCGACATCACCGGGTCGACCTGGTAGACCTCGGACAGGACGCCGAAGTTGAGCTTGAGGAAGTTGTCGACGAAGCCCAGCGAGTTGTCGGGGTACAGGAACGCCTGGCCGATGCTCTTCTTGTGCGCGTACGCCGCGATCACCGGCAGCTTCGCGAGCATGCGGATCGTGTTGAGCTCGACGTGCTCGGGGTTGTTGGGGTCGGACTGGTGCTCGTAGTACGTCGAGAGCGCCGAGACGGCCGACGACAGCACCGACATCGGGTGCGCGGTGTGCGGGAGGGCGGAGAAGAAGCGCTTGAGGTCTTCGTGCAGCAGCGTGTGCCGGCGGATCTTCTCGTCGAACTCGGCCAGCTCGTCGGCGCTCGGCAGCTCGCCGTAGATGAGCAGCCACGCGACCTCGAGGTACGTGCTGTTCTTCGCCAGCTGCTCGATCGGGTAGCCGCGGTAGCGCAGCACGCCCTGGTCGCCGTCGATGTACGTGATCGCGGACTTGGTCGCCGCGGTGTTCACGAAGCCGTAGTCGAGCGCCGTATAGCCGGTCTGGCGGGTGAGGGTGGAGAGGTCCACGCTCGGTGTGCCGTCGGTTCCCCGCAGAAGCGGGAACTCGGCGGTGCTGCCACCGATCGTGAGGGTGGCCTTCTCCTGCTGGGTGCCCGCGTCGCTCACGGCGCCTCCTCGCGATTTCTGGTCGTACCGGGGGTGTCGTCCGGTCCTGTGCGGCGCCGGGGAGAGGGCTGCAGCAGAACGGAGGGGCGGGACGGGGTATGCCGCGTCGCCGCGTTCTTACAGCCTAGTGCGCCGCCACGCCTACTGTTGACACAGCCAAAGGGCCGCAGCATCCGATAGAGGAATCCTCAGATCGCGATGTCGGATGCCGCGCGCAGGCGTTCAGCCGCCGCCGCGATGCGCTCGTCGGTCGCGGTGAGCGACAGCCGGACGTGCTGCGGGAAGTGCGTGCCGTAGAAGTGACCGGGGCCCGCGAGGATGCCGAGGTCGGCGAGACGGCCGAGGCTCTCCCACGCATCCCGCCCCTCGGTCGCCCACAGGTACAGCCCCGCCTCGCTGGCGTCGATGCGGAACCCCGCGGCCTCGACCGCGGGCCGCAGCACCTCGCGCCGGCGGCGGTAGAGAACTTTCTGCGCGGCGACGTGGACGTCGTCCTCGAGGGCTGCGGTCATCGCCGCCTGAACCGGAAGCGGGAGCATGAGGCCCAGGTGCTTCCGCGCCGTCAGCAGGCGCGCGATCAGGGCGGGATCGCCGGCGAGGAAGGCCGCGCGATAGCCGGCGAGATTCGACTGCTTGCTCAGCGAGTACACCGAGAGGATGCCGGTGAGTTCGCCTCCGGTGACGCGAGGGTCGAGCGCCGAGGGCACCGGCTCGGTATTCCACGGGGCATCCCATCCCAGCTCCGCATAGCACTCGTCGGACGCCAGCACGGCGCCGAGTTCGCGGGCGCGTGCGGCCGAGGCGCGCAAGGCGTCGACGTCGAGCACACGGCCGTCGGGGTTGCCCGGGGAGTTGACCCAGACGAGGCGGGCTCCCGCGGGCCAGTCGGCGGGGTCGTCGGCGGCGACCGCGGTTGCTCCCACCAGGCGCGCGCCGACCTCGTACGTCGGATAGGCGGCACGGGGATGCACGACGACATCGCCGGGACCGAGGCCCAGCAGCAGCGGGAGGAGCGCGACGAGTTCCTTCGACCCCACGGTCGGGAGCACGTTGTCGGTGGTCAGCCCGGGAACGCCGCGGCGACGGTCGTACCAGCTCGCGATGGCCGCGCGCAGCTTCGGGGTGCCGACGGTCTGCGGGTAGGCGTGCGCGTCGGTCGCGGCGCGGAGCGCCTCGGCGACCACGGTGGGCGTCGCGTCGACGGGCGAGCCGATCGACAGATCGACGAGCCCGTCCGGGTGGGAGCGTGCCCGCGCGGCGTAGGGTGCGACGGCATCCCAGGGGTAGTCGGCGAGGTCGGCGACCCCCACGTCAGTGTTCCTGCGGCGGGAGCGCCTCGATGATCGGGTGATCCTTATGGATGACCCCGACCTTGGCGGCGCCGCCCGGGGAGCCGATGTCGTCGAAGAACTCGACGTTGGCCTTGTAGTAGTCCTGCCACTCGTCGGGCAGGTCATCTTCGTAGTAGATCGCCTCGACGGGACAGACCGGCTCGCACGCGCCGCAGTCGACGCACTCGTCGGGGTGGATGTACAGCGACCGGTCGCCCTCGTAGATGCAGTCCACGGGACACTCGTCGATGCAGGCGCGGTCCTTGACGTCCACGCAGGGAAGGGCGATCACGTACGTCACCTGGCCAGTCTAACCGCGACCTCCGATGGCGATCCGCCGTGCGACGCGCTCACTCCACCCGCGGGAGGCGATCCGGCCAGGCGACGGCCAGCGCCACGAGGATCGGCACGGCGATCGTCCAGACCACGCCGAGCTCGGACTGGGGCACGACGACCGAGCCGCCGGGGCCGCTGCCCGAGAAGACGAGGGTCGACACCATCATCCCGACACCCGTCGCGAGGGTCGCCCAGCGGTCCGAGGTGAGCAGCCGGACAGCCAGAAGAAGGGCGGCGGAGCCGATCAGCGCGAGGATCAGACCCAGCGGGAACCAGCCGATCGCGTACGCGTGGGCCACGGTTCCGGCGACGCCGTAGACCAGTCCCACCAGCAGGGCGATGATCCAGCTGCCGATGCGGGCGGGGACGGAAGGGCGCATGCGTCGATGGTACCGAGTGCGCCTGGACGCCCCTCCCCCACCCGCCGGGCGGGTTCACCGGCGGACTACGCCGCCCAGCCCCACAGCCGCAGGAGCGCCGCGACGAGGGCCGCCGCGATGACCACGACGAGGAACGGCGCGCGCAGCATCAGCAGGCCCGCCGCGACGAGCACGGCCGGGACGCGCGCATCGACCACCACCGCCTGGCCGGCGCCGAGGGTCTGCACCGCGACGAGCGCGGAGAGCAGCGCCACCGTGAGGAGGTCTGCGATGCGCATCGGCGTGGGCGCCTCGACCCACTTCGCGGGGATGAGATAGCCGACCGTCTTGAGCGCGACGCAGATGATCGAGGCCACGAGGATGGCTGTCCACATGGTCACGGCAGCCCCTCCCTCTCGGCGACGTCGTCGGGTTCGGCAGCCACCCGGTCGTCCTCGGCGAGCCAGTTCGTCCAGCCGACCACGATCGCGACGAGGGCGGCGATGATGACAGGAAGGCCGGGCATGAGCACGGGCGTCAGCACTGTCGCGACGACAGCCGCTGCCACCCCGACCACGATGGGCTGGCGGGTACGCAGGCGCGGCCACAGCAGCGCGAGGAAGGCCGCCGCGGCGGCCGCGTCCAGCCCGTACGCACGGACGTCGCCGAGCACGTCGCCGAGCAGCGCGCCCGCGAGCGTCGACAGGTTCCAGCCGACGTAGATCCCGATGCCGGTCACCCAGAACCCCAGCGTCCGCGCGTGGGGTGAGCGCTGCGCCAGCGCGACCGCCGTCGACTCGTCGATCGTGAACTGCGCCGCGGCGGCGCGGCGCCAGAAGCCGGCGCCGACGACCGGGGACATGCGGATCCCGTACGCCACGTTCCGCACCCCGAGCAGGGCCGCCGACGCGATCGCTGCCGGCGCGGCCGCCAGTCCCCCGGCGCCCACGATGCCGACGAACGCGAACTGCGAGCCGCCGGTGAACATCACGAGGCTGAGCACGCACGTCTGCCAGACGTCCAGGCCGGCGGCGACCGCGAGAGCGCCGAATGAGATGCCGTAGGCGCTGGTCGCCAGCGCGACCCCGAGTCCTTCCCGCACGGCCCTGCGGCCTTCGCCGGCGCTGTGCGCGTCGTCGAAATGCGGGTCCAGGGTCACCCCGTCATGCTATCGACGGCCCCGACATCCGACGCCGGGCCGCGGGCTGATCGGTGGCTCCCTCCGGAGACGACGGATGCCGCGACCCGCGCCCTTCGAAGGGCGCGGGGTCGCGGCATCCATTCCGGAATTACGCGTTGGCGTCCTGGCGCTTGAGGCGCGAGGCGGCGCGGCCGCGCTCGGTGGCGTCGAGGATCACCTTGCGGATGCGCACCTTCTCGGGCGTCACCTCGACGCATTCGTCGTCGCGGGCGAACTCGAGGCTCTCCTCGAGGGAGAGGAGGCGCGGCGGGGTCATCGACTCGAACGCGTCCGCGGTCGAGGACCGCATGTTCGTGAGCTTCTTCTCCTTGGTGATGTTGACGTCCATGTCGTCGGCGCGCGAGTTCTCGCCGACGACCATGCCCTCGTAGACCTCTTCGGTGGGCTGCACGAAGAAGCTCATACGCTCCTGCAGCGCGATCATGGCGAACGGGGTGACGACACCCGAGCGGTCGGCGACGATCGAGCCGTTCTGACGGGCGACGATGTGGCCCGCCCAGTCGTCGTAGCCGTGCGAGATCGCGTTGGCGATGCCGGTGCCGCGCGTCATGGAGAGGAACTCGGTGCGGAAGCCGATCAGACCGCGGGAGGGCACGATGAACTCCATGCGGACCCAGCCGGTGCCATGGTTGACCATCGTCTCCATGCGGCCCTTGCGTGACGCCATGAGCTGGGTGATCGCGCCCAGGTACTCCTCAGGGGCGTCGATCGTAAGGTGCTCGAAGGGCTCCTTGACCTTGCCGTCCTCGCCCTTGCGCGTGACGACCTGCGGCTTGCCCACGGTCAGCTCGAAGCCCTCGCGGCGCATGTTCTCGACGAGGATCGCGAGGGCCAGCTCGCCGCGGCCCTGCACCTCCCACGCGTCGGGGCGTCCGATGTCGACGACC
>DATEOM010000467.1:0-2871 GCA_035274105.1 Microbacterium sp. | reverse complement strand
CCTCGCCCAGCCCCCGCTGGGCGACGGCACGACGACCCCGGAGCTCGAGACGATCAGCCCGGTCGCGTTCCACGCGTCCGAGGGCGTGGAGGACTGGCGGGTCCTGTACTGGGGCGCGCACGCCTTCTTCCGCGCCGAATCGCTCTCCCACGGGGCACGTCTGGTCGCTGAGGTCGCCGCGATCGCCGAGCGCCTCGACCACCACCCCGACATCGACCTGCGCCCCGAGGGTGTCTTCGTCAAGACCTTCAGCCGTCGCGACGGCGCGCTGACCAGGACGGATGCCGAGCTCGCGGCATCCGTCTCATCCGCCGCCCGTGAGCTCGGCCTCGAGCCCGACCCGTCCGTGCTCACCGTCGTCGGCATCGCCGTCGCGCAGGGACCCGACGCGCACGTCCGGCCGTTCTGGAGCGCCGCGCTCGGCTACGACCCGCTCGGCGCCGAGGACGCGCTCGACCCCCTGCGCCGGAACCCTCATGTGTGGTTCCACCCGATCGCGCCGGCCAAGGCCGGCCGCGGGCGCACGCACATCGACATCTCGGTGCCGCGAGATCAGGTCGAGGCGCGGGTGGCGGCTGCGCTGGCCGCGGGCGGGCGGATGGCCGACGACTCGCACGCGCCGGAGTGGTGGACGCTGGCGTCGCCCGACAACCACGGTGTCGACATCGCCGCGTGGACCGACGACTCGGATTTCGCCGGCTGAGCTCTCCCGAGCCGGGCGGGTCACCTCACCATGCGGACGTCGATGATCGACGGCACCATCGGATCGGTCTGCTCGGCGCCGTCCAGCTCGAACCCGTTGCGACGGTAGAAGGCGATGGCGCGCGGGTTCTCCTTCGCCACCCACAGCACCGCCGGCCCGTCCTCCAGCACCGCGTCGAGGAGCGCTTGCCCCGCTCCGCCGCCGTGGTCGGCGGCGGCGACGTAGAGCATGTACAGCTGCCGCTCGCGTGGTGGCGCCGCCCCGTCGAACTCGAGGCCCGGCCCGGAGGTCGCGAAGCCGATGATGCGCCCCTCGCTCTCGGCGATCCAGACCCGCCATTCGTCGCGGGGGTCGCCGAGGATGCGGGTCCACATGCTGCGTCGCCCGTGCACGAACTCGTCGTCGAAGAAACCGGCGGGAAGGAGGTGCGTGTACGTCTCTCGCCACGTCGCCACGTGCAGCTCGGCGATCTCCGCGGCGTCGCGCGGTTCGGGCACGCGCAGAGTGAACGTCATGTCGCCATCCTGCCAGCGGGCTCGGCAGCCGGACAGGTGCACGACGACGCCGCCGGCAGGCGCGAGCGTCACCCGGCGTCACCCGGCGGCGCCGTAGGCCGCGAAGAATCGGTCGCGGAAGGCGTCCATGCGCCACACCGGAGACGCGCCCGACGGGCGCAGTCCCGGCGTCCAGCTCCAGTCGGCGATCGCGTCGAACACCGCCGGATCCCTC
This sequence comes from Microbacterium sp., assembly GCA_035274105.1. Taxonomy (GTDB): domain Bacteria; phylum Actinomycetota; class Actinomycetes; order Actinomycetales; family Microbacteriaceae; genus Microbacterium. The sequence continues at coordinate 1,439 of DATEOM010000467.1, read as the reverse complement.
GCGATGACGCTGATCGGCACGTCGCGACTGGCGTGATCGCCGCTCACGACGGCCGCCGGCTGGTGGTCGCCGAGCATGACCACGACCAGGTCCGGGTCGTCGGCGTTGTCGAGGAACGAGAGCATCGCCCCCAACGAGTACTCGACGGATCGCCCGTATGAGACACGCACCGTCTGCGGGTCCTTCCAGACCTCGCTCGCCTGCTGACCGCGGGCCGGCTGGGAGTCGTAGATCGACCCGTCGCCGGCATCGGCCCACGGCACCAGCTCGGGAAGGGGCGCCCAGGGGGTGTGCGATGACACGAGGTCGATCTCGGCCATCACCGGCTGGTCCGAGGCCGCGAGCACCCGGTCGGCGAAGTGCTTGAGCGTGTACTGATCAGGGATCTGCGCATACCCGAACGAGGGGCCGCGGTAGCCGACGTTCGTCGCATCGAGCATCGTGTCGTAGCGGTAGAACGAGGAGCCGACGTCCCAGGGCTGCCGGTTCGACGGCACGTCGCTGACGGTGCGCCAGCCGGCACGGCCGAACGCGGCGCTGAGGGTGAGCCGGTCGGTCCGCACCACCAGGTCGTACACCGCCTGCGCGTCGACCCACACGCCGGTCTGCAGCGTCGCGTGCGCGAGCCAGCTCACCCCGCCGAAGGTGGGCGACGTCAGCCACGCGCTGCGCGTCGTGTAGCCGTCTGCCGCGAGCGTGTCGTCGCCGCGGCGCAGCACGTCGTTGACGCCGTCCGAGATGCCCTCGCCCTCGAGCGCCACCCGGCCGTAGCTCTCGACGAACACGAACAGCACATCCTTGCCCTCCAGCCCGGTCAGCAGGGTTGTCGCCGGCACACCTGCGAACGGGTCGTCGGCGATCTCGCGAGCGACCCGCGCGCGCGTCTCGATGGCCGACACGGCGCGCGACACCGCAGAGCCGATGGAGCCGGTGGATGCTGCGGCCGCGACCGGATCCGGCAGGCGCAGCGGCGACGCCACCGCCGCCATCACGATCCACGCCACGCTGACGGCGGCGAGCGCGATGCGTCCGCGGTCACCGCGACGCCGCAGCGCGGCGTCGACCCGCAGCGCGGCCCAGCCTGCGACGACCCCCACCGCGACGATGAGCGCCACCGCCGCCGCGAACACCGCGACGGCCGGCGCAGATCCGATCGCCGAGGCGACGACCCCGTACGCGTCGCCCAGCTGAAGCCAGTCCAGCGGCACGAAGTGGATGCCGATCGCCGCCTGATAGCCGCGGTCGATGCTCGCGAGGAGGACGGCGATGGCCACGAACATGCCGAACGCGGTCGCGACGGCGAGGCGCAGCATCCGCCACGGAATCAGCGCGAGCACCAGCAGCGCCACGATCGATTCGACGGGGATGCGGACGAGATCGGCGATCGATCCCGACGCCAGAGCCCCGGGGATGAGCGGCAGCACCACGAGAGCGGCGAT
>DATEOM010000466.1:0-5100 GCA_035274105.1 Microbacterium sp. | reverse complement strand
GTCGCCGTCGTTCTCGTTCTCGTCCTTGCGGCCGTGGTCGCGCGTACCGTCCATGTGAACCCCCACGAGTACCAAGAGTGCGATCGCGATCATGTCGCACACGATGAAGATGTCGGCGACGTTGTAGATCGCCGGGGACATGCCGGGGAAGAACCACATCCACGGCGTGTTGATGAAGTCGACCACGTGCCCGACGCCGAAGCCGGGATCGCGGAAAAGTCGATCGGTGAGGTTGCCCAGAACGCCGCCGAGAAGGAGTCCGAGGGCCACCGCCCACAGGCGCGAGCGCACGCGCACTGCCGCGAGCCACGCGATGACGACGGCGACGGCAGCCAGCGCGATCGTGAAGATCCACGTGACCTCTTCGCCGAGCGAGAAGGCGGCGCCGGGGTTGCGGGTCAGGTAGAAGCTCAGGAAGTCGCCGAGGACCTCGACCGGCTCCTGGTACGGCAGGTTCTCGAGGGCAAGATACTTCGACAACTGATCGGCGGCCAGCACCAGCACCGCGAGAACCGCGATGATGGTGCCGGCCGCCGCCTGACGAAGGGGAGGTCGGCGCGACAAGGCCTAGAGGCCCAGCGCGGAGACCGGCTGAGCGCCGGACGCCGTCGCCGTGGTCTCGAGGTCGCGCAGCTTGCCCTCGATGTAGCTGCGCAGCTGCGCGCGGTAATCGCGCTCGAAGTTGCGGAGCTCGGAGATGCGGCCCTCGAGCGTCGTGCGCTCGCGCTCGAGCTTGGAGAGCTCCTCGCGACCGCGGGTCTCGGCCTCGGACACGATCGACGCGGCCTGCGACTTGGCGTCGGAGATGAGCTGGTCGCGCTGCGCGATGCCCTCGGCGACGTGCTCGTCGTGCAGGCGCTGGGCGAGCTCGATGATGCCGGCGCTCGCGGCGGGGCCGGTGCCGGAGACCGGCGCGGCCTCGACGACCGGAGCGGGAGCGGCAGCCGGGGCAGGCGCGGCAGCACCCGACTCGTACGCCGCCAGCTTGGCCTTCAGCTCCTCGTTCTCGGTGAGAGCCTTGCGCCACTCCACGACGATCTCGTCGGGGAAGTCGTCCACCTCATCCGGGTCGAAACCCTCCTTGAAGCGGACGTGCTGGAACTGCTTGGTGACGACGTCATCGGGGGACAATGCCATGGTGATTCCTCTTTCGAGCGTCTGGACGGTGCCGGCTGATGACCGGTGCCCGGGGGCCGATGTCGGTGCGGCCCTCGTGTGAAGGCCGTTCGTATCAGCAAAGCATAGTCATCGGTTCTGAGAGTGTCGAAGGCGACGACCGGGTCGGAGTGAGTCGGTTCAGGCCGCGATGGTGCGGGTGATGCTGAGCAGGATGAAGCACAGCAGCATCGTCAGCGCGAACCCGAAGTCGATCGCGATGGCTCCCACGCGCAACGGCGGGATGAAGCGGCGGAAGAGCCGGATCGGCGGGTCGGTGACGGTGTAGATGATCTCCGCGGCGACGAGGCCGGCGCCCCGCGGGCGCCACTCCCGGTTGAAGAACGGGATCCAGTCGAGGACCAGCCGCGAGAGCAGCACGAAGACATAGAGGAGCAGCGCGAGGTTGAGGATCGCTGCGATGAGTTGGACGACTGCCACGTAGCCAGATTACGGCTGCGCGAACGGAACCGACTCCGGATCCGCCTGCGCGACCGCTCCGTCGCCCGATACGGCGACGTTCTCGGGCGAGAGCAGGAACACCTTGCTGGTGACCCGCTCGATACGTCCGTAGAGGCCGAGCGACAGGCCGCTCGCGAAGTCGATGAGGCGACGCGCGTCAGCGTCGCTCATCTGCGAGAGGTTGATGATGACGGGGATGCCGTCACGGAAGTTCTCGGCGATGATCTGGGCATCGCGGTACTGCTTGGGGTGCACCGTGAGGATCTCGTTGATCGCCGCGGGCGCGGGCTGACGCACGACCGCGGGACGGTGGATCGGGGTGACCGGCGCCGCCGGCTTGTCGATCACCTTCTCGGAGGTGCGAGCACGCGGCTGCGGGGCCGGCTCGTCGTAGACCTCTTCCTCGTCGGCGAGTCCGAGGTACACCATGGTCTTCTTGAGCGGGTTCGACATCTGATCCTCCGTAGTGCTCATCTGTTCCGAGGCTAACCGCGTTGTGGTCTGGGTCCGGTGATTGCCGAACCGATGCGTAGGTGTGTCGCGCCCGCGGCGATGGCCTCGGCGAAGTCCGCGGTCATGCCCGCGGAGATCCAGTCCGCGTCGGCGACGACCGACCGCACGACCCCCGAGAGCCCGTTCAGCCGCTCGAAGGCGGGCGCCGGCGGCTCGTCCAGCGGCGCGACCGCCATCACGCCTCGCACGCGCAGCGAGGGCAGGGCGGCGGTATGCGCGGCGAGGGCCTCGAGGTCGCCCGGCGCGGCTCCCCCGCGACCGGGGTCGTCGGTGAGGTTCACCTGCAGCAGCACGTCGAGGACGGCCTCGCCGGGCTCGGCGGCCGCGTCGAGTGCGTTCGCGAGCCGCGCCCGGTCGAGTGAATGGACGACGGATGCTGCGCCCCGGATCGCGCGCGCCTTGTTGGTCTGCGCCTGCCCGATGAAGTGCCACCGCAGGCCTTCGAGGTCTCCGACCTCTCCGGCCTTGCGGCTGAACTCCTGCTGCCGGTTCTCCCCCACGTCGCGCACGCCGAGCCCGTACAGCTCCTCCACGAGCGACGCGGGGTGGAACTTCGTCACGACGATGCGGGTGAGCTCGGACGGATCGCGACGCGCCGCGCGCGCAGCATCCGCGATCCGCTCATCGATCGCCGCGAGACGCTCGGCGAGGCCCGCCACTTACTTGAGGAAGTCGGGGATGTCGAGGTCGTCGTCACCGAAGGCGGTGTCGTACGACGACTCGGTCACCGCGCCGACCGTCACTGGAACGGCGGCGGGCGTCTCGACGACGTCGCGGTCCTTCGCAGCCTCGTCAGCGGGCGTCACCGGAAGCGCGGGCGTCGAGACGACACGGGCGGCCGTGATCGGCTCGATGCGGGCCTGCGGCTCGCCGCCGTCGAACCCCGCCGCGATGACGGTGACGCGCACCTCGTCGCCGAGGGTGTCGTCGATGACCGTGCCGAAGATGATGTTCGCCTCGGGGTGCGCCGCCTCCTTGACCAGCTGCGCCGCGTCGTTGATCTCGAAGATGCCGAGGTTCGAGCCGCCCTGGATCGACAGCAGCACGCCGTGCGCGCCCTCGATCGAGGCCTCGAGCAGGGGCGATTCGACGGCGAGCTCGGCGGCCTTGATGGCGCGATCCGCTCCTCGCGCCGAGCCGATGCCCATGAGAGCCGACCCTGCTCCCTGCATGACCGACTTGACGTCGGCGAAGTCGAGGTTGATGAGACCGGGCGTCGTGATGAGGTCGGTGATGCCCTGAACACCGGCGAGGAGCACCTGGTCGGCGGTGGCGAACGCCTCGATCATCGAGATGCCGCGGTCGCTGATCTCGAGCAGGCGGTCGTTCGGCACCACGATGAGGGTGTCGACCTCTTCCTTCAGGCGCGCGACGCCCGACTCGGCCTGCTGCTGCCGGCGACGACCCTCGAAGGAGAAGGGCTTCGTCACGACACCGATCGTGAGTGCTCCTATCGACTTCGCGATCTTCGCGACGACCGGAGCACCGCCGGTGCCGGTGCCGCCGCCCTCGCCCGCGGTGACGAAGACCATGTCGGCGCCGCGCAGGGCCTCTTCGATCTCTTCCGCGTGGTCCTCCGCGGCACGGCGACCCACTTCGGGGTCGGCGCCGGCGCCGAGTCCGCGGGTCAGCTCGCGGCCCACGTCGAGCTTGACGTCGGCGTCGCTCATGAGCAGCGCCTGGGCATCGGTGTTGATGGCGATGAACTCGACGCCCCGCAGGCCGAGCTCGATCATGCGGTTCACCGCGTTCACTCCGCCGCCGCCGACGCCGACCACCTTGATGACGGCGAGGTAGTTCTGGTTCTGGCTCATGCCGGCCTCCGTAGCCCTGGACCTGTCTAAACCTTCAACCTCTAGTAGAGGTATAAAGAATTGCCCGGTATGCAATTCCTTTGTCACGAAAGTAGGCGGATGCTGCGCGCGCGCTCGGACCGAGTCGGCGTGTCGCGGCATCCGGTACCCGAAGTCGCGTCGGAGGGCCGCTGGATCAGCGCACGACGACGGCGTCGGGCGACGAGACGTCGTATGAGAACACGTCCGCGGGCGGGCGCGCCGCCATCGTCGCCTGCAGCACGTAGGCCTTCTTCGCCGACTCCTCGGCGCTCCCCCACACCACCTGTGTGTTCGTGCCGCCGAGTTCGAGCGTCACGTCGTCGGGGGTGGAGGCGGTGACCCCCGTCACCTGCGCGCGGATCTCGTCCGGCAGCGAGCGCATGACCTGCCCGGCCGCGGCGAACGCCTCGGAGTCCACGCCGCCGGTGATCGTGAGCAGCGGGGTGCCGGGGCTCGGCGTCGCCGTGGTCGACAGCGCGACCCCCGCCGCGTCGACGAGCGTGTAGCCGGCGCGCGTCTCGATCAGGCCGATCGGCGTGCGCTCGACGATCCGCACGACGAGCTCGTGCGGCGGACGCGCCTCGAGCGCGTACGTCTCGATCAGCGGGAACGCGACGAGCTCGGCCTTGATGGCGCTTTCGTCGACGAGCGGCAGCGGCGTGCCGAGCTGCCCCGACAGGGCGTCCGTGATGTCGGTCTCGGCGAGCTGCTGCGCACCGACCACGGTGATGTTCTCCACGCCGAAGAGCGGACTGTACGCGGCGCCGAGCGTGCCGAGAGCGAGAAGGAGGATGGATGCTGCCGCCCCGACCCAGATCGCCCGCCGGCGTCGCTGTCGCACGGTGAAGCGGCGGATCTCGGCGCGCAGCGCCTTGCGCCGGGCACGCGCGGCCCTGAACACCTCGCGGAAGCCGACGTCCGCAGCATCCGTCCCCTCATCCGTGGTCGCGTCGACGATCTTCGGCTTCGCATCGGGCAGCGGGGTCGGCGACGCGAGCGGGATGACCGGCGCGGTGGGATTCTCGTCGAGCGTCGGCTCCTCGGGCTCGCGCTCCGCCGTACGCGGCGCGGGCGCCTCGGCGGGACGAGAGGAGCGCGCCGGCGCGGCCTTCTCCGCCGTGCCGCGCGAGGCGAC
>DATEOM010000465.1:0-2481 GCA_035274105.1 Microbacterium sp. | reverse complement strand
CGAGTCGCCGGCGGTCGACCGCGATCTGCGGACCGGCCTCCTCGAGCGCGGTGAGCCGTTCCCGCGCGCGACCGAGCTCGGCCTGCGCCTTCGCGAGCGCGACGCGTTCGCCGTGCATGACTTCTGCGGCGGCGCGGGCGTCATCCGCAGCGACGCGCTCACGGGTCAGCGTGTCGAGGCGGTACGACGCGCGCTGCTCACCGAGCTCGACGGCCGCCCGGCGTGCCCCGAGATCGACCGGGCTCGCACCGTCGGCCTCGCCGTCAGGCACCAGCTCATGCGCGGCGATCAGTCGCTCGGCCTGATCGAGCAGGGTGCGGGCGCGCTCGCCCAGCGCATCGAGCTCGTGCTGCGCCGCCTTGCTGCGCTCGCCCAGTTCGCGCGCGTACTCCTCGTATCGGCGCGTCCCGAACAGCGCGCGCAGCAGAGACTGGCGCTCGCTGCCGGAGGCGAGGAGGAACCTCGAGAACCGATTCTGCGCGAGCAGGATGACCTGCTGGAACTGCTGGGCGTTGAGCCCGAGCACCTCATCGAGGAACAGCCCGACATCGCGGGGCTTGGCCGCCCGGCCGATCCACGCGCCCTCGACGAGCTCCTCGAGCTCGGCGCGGGTCGGTTCGGTGGTGAGCCCGCCGCCGCGGCGCGCGGGCCGCTGGTACTCCGGTGCCCGGGTGACACGCCAGCGGCGATCGCCGACGGTGAATTCGAGGCGAACCTCGGTGGGGTCCTCGGGTTCGCAATGGTCGCTGCGCAGCCGCTTGTCGCCGGTCTCGTAGCGGGGCACGCTGCCGTACAGCGCGAAGCAGACGCCGTCGAGGATGCTGGACTTGCCCGCGCCGGTGCGGCCGGCGATGAGGAAGATGCCGTCGTGCTCGAACGCCTCGAAGTCGACCTTCTGCTGCTCGCGGAACGGCCCGAACCCGGTGAGCTCGAGCTGGTGGAGCCTCACGCGGTCGCCTCCACCCGCGCGCGCTGCTCGAGCAGCTCGCCGACCAGCTCTGCCTCGCGGGCCGACGCGCCCTCGCCCTCGCGCACGTGCGCGAGGAACGCGTCGACGAGTTCGGCGTCGTTGCGGGCGGCGCGCACGCGCTGCGCGTAGGTGCGCACGTCGTCGGCGCGCGTGGCGACGGGCGTGTGACGGACCTCGGCGCAGAACGGGAAACGCGTGAGGAGGCGCCGCATCGGGTCGCGCTGCGGCAGCGGATCGGTGTATTCGGCGCGCACCCACTCGTCGGCGTGGGCGGCGAAGCGCTCGTCGGTGAGCAGCTCGTCGAGGGTGGCGGTGAGGGTGGTGAGCGCGCGCGGCACCGGCAGCGGCAGCCACTCCACCGCGGCGAGTCCGTCGGCGTCGAGCTCGACGAGCCATGAGCCGCGCTTCTTGTGCCCCTCGTCGAAGCTGTAGTGCAGCGGCGCGCCCGCGTAGCGCACGCGCGGCGAGAGCTGCTGCTGCCCATGAATGTGCCCGAGCGCCATGTAGTCCACGCCGTCGAAGGTCGCCAGCGGCACGATGTCGAGGCCACCCTGCTGGATGTCGCGCTCCAGGTGCGGCGTCGGCTCGACCCCTGCCGCGAAGCAGTGCGCGACCGCGATCGTGCGCCCGCCCCGGGCCGCGGCATCCGTCCGCACCAGATCCATGGCGTGCGCGAGCACGTCGGCCTGCGTGCGCACGCCCGGCCACGCGCCGCGCAGCAGGACCGGCTCGAGGTACGGGATGCCGTAGACATGGACCGGGCCGTGCTCGTCGTGGACGGTGATCGGGGCGCCGATGGTCGCCGGGTCGGTGATGACGTGGACGCCCTCGCGGAGCAGGCCCGACTGGAAGCCGAGCCGCGCGGCGGAGTCGTGGTTGCCGCTCGTGACGATGACGGTCGCGCCGGCGTCGGCCAGCCCGCGCAGCGTGTCGGACAGGAGCGTGTAGGCCCCTGCGGCCGGTGTCGCGGAGTCGAACACGTCTCCGGCGACGATCACCAGATCCGCCTTCTGTTCTGCGACCTGCGCGACGAGGGCCTCCAGCACGCCGCGCAACGCATCGAGCGTGGCGTGGCCGTGGAACGACCGCCCGATGTGCCAGTCCGAGGTGTGCAGGATCCGCATGCTCACCACGGTACGTTCGGCCCCGGACATCGGCGGCGAGGCAGGCCGCCGACCCCGCGAACCACCGGGGTTTCCGCGTCGCTGCGGCGGGTGCGGCGCGTACCCTCGACGCATGTCCTTGCCCGAGGTCTGCGTGGTGTTTCTGCTGCGCCGCGGGCCGGAGGGTGTCGAGGTGCTGCTGGGGCGCACGCGCGCCGGGCTCGGCCAGGGCAAGGTCGTCGGCATCTGCGGCTGGGTCGATCCGGGCGAGGGCGCCGACGAGGCCGCGGTGCGCGAGGTCCGGCGTGAGGTCGGCGTGCGGGTCGAGGCATCCGATCTCCATGTCGCCGGCACCGTCGAGTACCACTTCCCCACCCGGCCGGCGTGGTCGCAGCAGGCGGCCGTCTT
>DATEOM010000464.1:0-3250 GCA_035274105.1 Microbacterium sp. | reverse complement strand
CTCGCCTCGTTCGCCGAGATCGCGGGGCCCGAGGGCGCGGCCCTGCTCCCAGGCGTCTTCGCTCACGAGCTCGGACTCGCGGCGCCCGAGGCGCCCTGGCACACGAGCCGCTGGCCGATCACGGAACTGGGCGACGCCCTGGTGCAGGCGATCGACGCCGTCGGCAAGATCGCCACCGACGTCGCCACCCTCAGCCGCACCGAGATCGGCGAGCTCGCCGAGGGCGCGGGCGGCGGGTCGTCGGCGATGCCGCAGAAGCGCAACCCCGCAGCATCCGTCCTCATCCGCTCGGCCGCACTGCGCGCCCCCCAGCTCGGCGCGACGCTGCATCTCGCGTCGTCCCTCGCCGCCGACGAGCGGCCCGACGGCGCGTGGCACGCGGAGTGGCCGACGCTGCGCGAGCTGCTGCGCCTCGCGCTCGGTGCGACCGCCCACGCGGCCTCACTCGTCGCGGGGCTCCACGTCGACACCGATGCCGTCGCCCGCAACCTCGAGGCCGGCGGAGGGCTCATCGTCGCAGAGCGACTCTCGATCGTGCTCGGACCCGTGCTGGGTGCGGCTCGCGTGTCGGAGCTCGTGACCCACGCGGCCGCGGGCGGCGATCTTGCCGCGCTCCTCGCGGCGTCGTCCGAGGTCGCCGCCCTCGCCGCGGAGCGCGGCGCGACTCCCGAGGCCTTCGTCGCCGACCTGCTCGATCCCGCCCGCTACACCGGACTCGCCGGCCGTCTCGTCGACGAGGCCGCCACCCGCACCGCAGAGGAGGACGCGTGACCGTCCCCATCATCTCCGTCACCGATCCCGTCGGTCCTTCGGCAAGCTCAGGGGCCACGGCCGCGCCGCTGCTCGTGCTCGGGCCGTCGCTCGGCACCTCGACGCTGCTGTGGGACCGCGTGATCCCGGCGCTCGCCGAGCACTACCGCGTCGCCCTGTGGGACCTGCCCGGTCACGGCGCCGCCCCCGCGTCGACCGAGGCGTTCACGATCGCCGAGCTCGCCGACGCCGTCGCCGCCGCGGTCGACGGGCCGTTCCTCTACGCCGGGGTATCGCTCGGAGGCGCCGTCGGGCTGGAGCTGCTGCTGCGCCACGGCGACCGCATCGACGCGGCGGCGATCCTGTGCTCGGGCGCGAAGATCGGCACACCCGAGGGTTGGCATGAGCGCGCAGCGCAGGTGCGGGCGCAGAGCACGTCGAGCCTCATCATCGGGTCCGCCCAGCGGTGGTTCGCGCCGGGCTCGATCGAGCGCGATCCCGACCTCACCGGCCGCCTCCTCCACGTGCTGCAGGACACCCACGACGAGAGCTACGCCCGCTGCTGCGACGCGCTCGCCGTCTTCGACGTGCGCGACCGGCTGGGCGAGATCGCCACGCCGGTGCTCGCAGTCTGGGGCGATCACGACGCGGTCACGCCCGAGGCATCCGCTCGAGAGATCGCCGCGGGTGTGCAGCGCGGCGAGGCGATCGGGATTCCGGATGCCTCGCACCTGGCGCCCGCCGACTCGCCGGCGGCGACCGCCGCGGTGCTGCTGGACTTCTTCGACACCGTCGCCGCGGAGCGTGCCGCGTGAGCCGCCCGGCCGGCGAAGGCCTCACCGACGAGGAGCGCTACGGCCAGGGCATGGTGGTGCGCCGCGAGGTGCTGTCGGACGCGCATGTCGACCGCGCGATCGCGGGCACGACCGAGCTGACCGCCGACTTCCAGGACTTCATCACCCGCGTCGCGTGGGGCGACATCTGGTCGCGCCCGGGGCTCGACCGCCGGTCGCGGTCGGTCGCGGTGCTCACCGCGCTCATCGCGCTCGGGCACCACGAGGAGCTCGCGATGCACCTGCGCGCCGCCCTGCGCAACGGGCTGACCGTCGACGAGATCAAGGAAGTGATCCTGCAGGCCGGCCTGTACTGCGGCGTCCCCGCCGCCAACACCGCCTTCCGCATCGCCAAGGACGTGTTCGCCGAGGAGTCCTGACCGGCTTCTTCTTCCGGGTTCGCTCGGGTCGCGTTCGGGGCGCGCGGTGTGGACTCGGGGCGTGCGGCGCGCGCCTCCGGAAAACGCGCGGCGCCCCAAACCCGGGAAGGCGCCCCAGCCGCAGCATCCGTGTCCCGCCCTCGTCCTCCCGGGTCGCCCCTGCCCTGGTCTCGGTGGTTTGGGGCGTGCAACGTGCGTTCGGGGCGCGTGCCGTGCGCCCCGAACGCGCGCGCTGCGCCCCAAACCCGTGCGGACGACGGATGCTGCGGCTCAGGGCTTCCGAAACGCCAGAGTCGCGCGTACAATGGCTCGCAGAGCGTACATGTGTTCGTACAGCGAACAAGCAAGGAGGCGGTTCGTGATCGACAAGACCGTGGGCTCCGTCGAGGAGGCCGTCGCCGGAATCCGTGACGGGGCGACCATCATGATCGGCGGCTTCGGCCGGGCCGGACAGCCCGTCGAGCTCATCGACGCCCTGATCGCCCAGGGGGCGTCGGGCCTCACGATCATCAACAACAACGCGGGCAACGGCGACGTGGGGCTCGCGGCGCTGCTCGCGAAGAAGCGGGTGCGCAAGATCCTCTGCTCATTCCCGCGTCAGCACGACTCCTGGGTGTTCGACGGGCTCTACCGCGCCGGCGAGATCGAGCTCGAGCTCGTGCCGCAGGGCAACCTCGCCGAGCGCATCCGCGCGGCGGGCGCGGGCATCGGCGCGTTCTTCTCGCCCACGGGCGTGGGTACCCAGCTCGCCGAGGGCAAGGAGATCCGCGAGATCGACGGCCGCTCCTACGCGCTCGAGTACCCGATCAAGGCCGACTATGCCCTCGTGAGCGCGTACCGCGCGGACCGGTGGGGCAACCTCGTGTACCGCGAGACCGCGCGCAACTTCGGGCCGATCATGGCCGCCGCCGCGACCACCACGATCGTGCAGGTCGACGAGCTCGTCCCGCTCGGCTCGCTCGACCCCGAGACCGTCGTGACGCCCGGCATCTTCGTCGACCGCGTGGTCGCCGTGGGCGAGCGCGGGTGGCTCGACGCCGGCGCGTTCGTCGGGGGAGTGGACATCGAAGGGCGCCCGCTCGCCGGCGCTTCGACAGGCTCAGCGACCGGAGAGGGGATCGACCAGTGACCGAGACGACAGCGCAGGCGACGCGCATCTCCCGCGAGAAGCTCGCGGCGCGCATCGCACAGGACATCCCCGAAGGGTCGTACGTCAACCTCGGCATCGGCGCCCCGACGCTCGTCGCCGACTACCTGCCGCAGGACCAGGAGATCATCCTGCACACC
>DATEOM010000463.1:0-6626 GCA_035274105.1 Microbacterium sp. | reverse complement strand
CCCTTCGGCGCGGCGCCGTAGCCCACGAGGTTGGGCTCGGACGGCGCCGGCTCGGCCGGCGCGTTCTCGGCGGCCTCGGGTGCGGAGGCCCGGGCATCGACGGCGGGCGCCGGGGGCGCAGCATCCGTCCCTCCGATGTCGAAGGAGATCAGCACCGAGCCGACCGCGACGATGTCGCCCGCTTCGGCGTGGAGCGCCGTGATGGTGCCGGCGTACGGCGACGGCAGTTCGACCACGGCCTTTGCGGTCTCGACCTCGGCGATCGTCTGGTTGAGCTTCACCGTGTCGCCCACGGCGACCAGCCACTGCACGAGCTCGGCTTCGGGGAGGCCCTCGCCGAGGTCGGGAAGTGTGAAGTCCTGCGCCATCAGTCGATCACCCCGCTCAGGCTGTTCGGCTTGTCCATGACGCGGTCGACGGCGTCGAGGATCCGGTCGAGGTCGGGCAGGTGGTGCTTCTCGAGCTTCGCCGGCGGGTACGGGATGTCGTGGCCGGTGACGCGCTGCGGCGCCGCCTCGAGGTAGTTGAAGCAGCGCTCGGTCACGCTCGCGATGAGCTCCGCGCCCACGCCCGCCTCGCGAGCCGCCTCGTGGGTGACCACGACGCGGCCGGTCTTGCGGACCGACGCCGTCACCGTGCGGTAGTCCACCGGAGAGATCGAGCGCAGATCGATGACCTCGATCGAGACGCCGTCGTCCTCGGCGGCGGTCGCGGCGTCGAGCGCCGTGGCCACCTGAGAGCCGTAGGTGAGGAGCGTCACGTCAGTGCCCTCTCGTGCCACGCGGGCGAGGCCCATCGGCGGGGCGTCCGCGAGCTGGACGTCGAGGTCGACCTCACCCTTGGTGTGGTACAGCCGCTTCGGCTCGAAGTACACCACCGGGTCGTCGGACGCGATCGCCTGCCGCAGCATGACGTAGGCGTCCTGCGGGTTCGACACCGCGATCACGCGCAGGCCCGACGTGTGGACGAAGTACGCCTCGGGCGACTCCGAGTGGTGCTCGGCGGCGCCGACGCCGCCGGCCCACGGGATGCGGATCGTGATCGGCATCGTCACGTTGCCGCGCGTGCGGTAGTGCAGCTTCGCGACCTGGCACACGATCTGGTCGAACGCGGGGTACACGAAGCCGTCGAACTGGATCTCGACGACGGGCCGGTAGCCGCGGAACGCGAGCCCGACGGCAGTGCCCATGATGCCGGCCTCGGCGAGCGGCGTGTCGATCACGCGCTGTGCGCCGAACTGATCCAGCAGCCCATCCGTGATGCGGAAGACCCCGCCGAGCTTGCCGATGTCCTCCCCCATGACGAGGACCTTGTCGTCGTCCGCCATCGCGCGGCGCAGTCCTTCGTTGATGGCCTTGGCCATCGTCAGCTGCGTCATCGTCACACCCCCTGAGCCGGGGCGAATCCGTCGAGGTAGGCGCCGAACCACTCGCGCTGCTCGGCGAGGCCCGAGTGGGGCTCGGCGTAGACGTTGTCGAGCACCGTGAGCGGGTCGCGGGTCCGAGCGGTCATCGCCGCCTCGCGCACCGACGCCGCGAGGGCGTCGGCGTCCGCCTCGACGCCCGCCACGAAGGCCTCGTCGAACTCGCCGCGCGATCGCAGCAGCGCCTCGACGCGCGCGATCGGGTCGCGGCGGCGCCACTTCTCGACCTCTTCCTTGTCGCGGTAGCGGGTCGGATCGTCGGAGGTGGTGTGCGGGCCCATGCGGTAGGTGACCGCCTCGATGAACGCGGGACCGTTGCCGCGACGCGCGTTGTCGAGTGCCCAGCGCATCGCGGCGAGGCACGCCAGCACGTCGTTGCCGTCCACCCGCATGCTCGGGATGCCGAAGCCCGGCGCGCGCCCCGCGATCGGGAACTTCGCCTGCACCGTGACGGGCTCCGAGATCGCCCACTGGTTGTTGGTGCACACGAACACCACGGGAGCGCGGAAGGAGGAGGCGAAGACCATCGCCTCGTTGACGTCGCCCTGGCTGGACGCGCCGTCGCCGAAGTAGGCGACCGAGACCTGATCGGTGCCGTCGCGCTGCACGCCCATCGCGTAGCCGACGGCATGCAGCGCCTGCGCGCCGATGATGATCTGCTGCGTCGCGGTGTTGATGTCGTAGGGGTTGTAGGTCGAGTGCTCCTCGCCGCGCCACGCCAGCACGAAGTCTGCGGGCTTGCCGCCGCGGGCGTAGACCACGCCGGTCTCGCGGTAGCTCGGGAAGGCGAAGTCGTCGGCGCGGAGGGCACGGGCAGTGCCGATCTGGGTTGCCTCCTGCCCCTGGCACGGCGGCCAGAGGCCGAGCTGGCCCTGCCGCTGCAGGGCGACGCCCTCGGTGTCGATGCGCCGCAGGAGCACCATGTCGCGGTACAGGCCGCGCAGTGTGGCGGCGTCGACGTCGGCCACCCAGCGATCGAGCTCGGGGTCGGCGATGCGCTCGCCGTCGGGGGTCAAGAGCCGCGCGACATCCTCGATGTCAGTGGCGAGATCCGCTGTGGGTGTCAGGGTGTGCGTCATCGTCATCACTCCTCTTGCCGACCCCCTCGTGAGGGGCCGCTTGGCGTGCGCCGGCCTCTTCGCCGACTGCTTCAACGGTACGTCTGCATCGCACCTCGCTCAAGCATTCGAAGACTTCTTGAGCATGTTGACAACTCATCCGGGTCGAATGCGTGCTAACGTTTCGCACTATGAGTGCCCTCGATCACGTCGACCTGGAGCTGCTCGCAGCGCTCTCCGCCGACCCGCGCGCGACCGTCGTCGCACTCGCCGAACGACTCGGCCTCTCGCGCAACACCGTCCAGGCGCGCATGTCGCGCCTGGAGAAGGCGGGGGTCTTCCTGTCGTACGAGCGAGCCATCTCGTCCGCCTCGCTCGGGTTCCCGATCGAGGCCTTCATCAGCGTCATCGTGCGTCAGGCCGACCTGCCCCGCATCGCCGTCGAACTGGCTCGCGTCCCCGAGGTCGTGCAGGCGCACGGGCTGTCGGGTCAGGTGGATCTGCTGGTACGGGTCGCGTGCCGCGACACGCAGCACCTCTTCGACACCGACGCCCGCATCCTCGCGATCGAGGGCGTCGAGCGCACCGAAACGTCGCTCGTCATGGGCGAGGTCATCGCCCACCGCGTGACGCCCCTTATGGAGCTGGCGCGGCGGGAGCCGTAGCCACAGCTGCCGCCGGCTTGCCGGCCGACGACGCGTCTGCGCGCACGAGCACCACGCCGACGAGGATCAGCGCACCGCCGGCGAACTGGATGGGTGCCGGCACCTCGGCGAGGAAGATCCACGCGAACATCAGCGCGAACAGCACCTCCGAGAGCCCGACGAACGACGCCACACGCGAGCCGATCCGCGGCACGGCCATCACGCCGAACGCGTAGCCCAGCGTCGTCGCGATCGCGGCGACCCAGAGGAGCGGCATCCACCAGGGCACTTCCACCCCGGCGAGCACCACGTCGACCGCCGGCGCCTGGAAGGGCATGATCCCGGCGAGGCACAGCACGCCCATGACGATCGCGCCGGCGAGCAGCCCGCTCGCCGCCAGGGCGAGCGGCGGGAGGTCGTCGCCGGCACGCTCCGAGATGACGAAGTAGGCGCAGACGCACACGGCCGCGGCGAGGGCGAGCAGCGTTCCGATCAGGTCGAAGGCGGCGCCCGAGATGTCGACGACGAGCACCAGGCCCACCATCGCGACCGCGGACCCCCACAGGACGAGCGCCGACGGTGCCCTGCGCGTGCGCACCCACACCGCCGCCACGAGCATGACCGGGGCGAGATACTGGATCAGCAGGGCCACGGCCACCGGCATGCGCTGCATCGCCGAGAAGAAGAACAGCTGGCAGCCGAGCACCGGCATCAGGCCGAAGCCGACGATGAGGCGCCAGTGCCGCGTCAGGAAGCCGCGCTGCCGCTTCATCGCGAGGAACAGCGCCGGCGAGAGCACGAGGCCCGCGACCCCCATCCGCACGAGCAGGGCGGCGCCCAGCGACCACCCGGCTTCGAGGAGCGGCTTCACGAAAGGTCCGCTCGACGAGAACGCCAGGGCCGACGCAACGCCCATCAGGAGTCCGGTGGTGCGCATCCGCGCACTCGTGGCGAAGGCCGCGCTCGGGGCGATGACGGGGAGGGACGCGGTCGAGGCGGTCATGGGCGACATCCGACTGTCAGGGGTGAAGACTGCTTACACTGGTGACAGTAGCGGAACCCAATGTCAGGAGTCAACGTGGTTTTCATTCATGACACGCAGCAGAATCTGCGCGCCGCGTCGTACCTGGTGAACACGATGCCCGGCTTCGACGGCGAAGACACCCTGGCGACGCTCGAGGACTTCGAGGACTACCTCCGGGTCAACCCCTACACCGGCACGATCCGCCGAGACGACGCGGAGCTGGCAGACGTCCGCGCCGTCCGACCACGGCTGCGCCGGCTGTGGGAGGTCGACCGCGAAGGCGCCGTCCCGCTCGTGAACGAGATGCTCCGCGACGGCCGGGCACTCCCCCGCCTCGTGATCCACGACGACTTCGACTGGCACATCCACGCCACGAACGACGACGCGCCGCTCGCGACGCGCATCCTCGTGGAGGCGGCGCTGGCGTTCGTGGACGTGATCCGCGCCGACGAGTACGGCCGGGTCCGCGTCTGCGCGGCCGACGACTGCGACGGGGTGTACGTCGACTTCTCCAAGAACGGCTCGAAGCGCTACTGCGACACCGGCAACTGCGGCAATCGCATGAACGTCAACGCGTACCGGCGTCGGAAGGCGCGAGAAACCGCGTGATCGCGTCGGCGGCGGCCGCCGGAGTCTCGTAATGGATGAGGTGGCCGACGTCGGGGATCTCCACGAGATCCGCGTGCGGGAACATCGTGGCCAGCTTCCGCTCCGCCTCGATCGGAGTGATGTCGTCTCTCACGGCGGCGACCAGCAGCGTCGGCTGCGCGATGCGCGGAGCGAACGCGCGCACGTCGTTCGACACCGACGCGACGAACGCGTCGTGCAGCACGTCGCGGTCCGCGAATCGTGAGAAGTACGTGTCGTGCTGATCGTGCACGAATCGACGGATGCCGGAGTCCTTGGTCTTCGCCATCGAGACGCTCATCACCCGCACGATGAGGCCGTTGCGCAGCAGCGCCTCCCCCAGCCCCTTCGGGAGCTTCGCGCCGGCCCAGTAGTAGAAGACCGCGAGCCGCGTGAGGATACCCCGCGGGCCTTCGAGCGCCGGCGCGCCGATCGGGTTCACCAGGATCACGCGGGGTGTCTCGAGGCCCCCCGCGACGGCGGCCGCGACGACGATCGAGCCGAAGGAGTGACCGAGGATCACGGCGCCGGGGGCGACTTCCGCCGCGAACCCGCGGAGCCACTCGGCGTACAGGTCGATGTCGTGGATGCGCCCGGGGAGCGGAGCCGTCTCGCCGAAGCCGGGGAGGTCGGGCGAGATCACCCGGACGCTCGGCAGATGCGCGACCACGGGCTCGAGCCCGTGGTGCTCGCCACGGAAGCCGTGTACCGCGACGATGGTCGTGTCCGCATCGGCGGGCCCGTAGACCCAGTACGCGGTCGTGCCGCCGAGCACATCGACCTCGCGGCGCTCGACGGGGATCTCGTCGAGGAGCGGGGCGTACGGGTTCGGCGCGGTCACCTGTCGAGTCTACGAGGCCTCCGCCGGCCCGGCTGTGCGCGGAGCGCCTCCGGCCCGATGTCGGAGGCGACGCATACCGTGAACGGCATGAGTCACCGGCATCCCGAACAGCTGCCGCTGTGGGATGTGCCGGACTGGGTGCGCATGGTCGGCGTCTTCGACCTCGAGACCACCGGTATCGACGTCACCGCCGACCGCATCGTGACGGCGCACGTGGGCCTGCTCGATGCAGCGGGCCGGGTCATCCGTGCGCGCGACTGGCTCGCCGACCCCGGCGTCGAGATCCCGGAGGGTGCCAGCGCGATCCACGGCATCTCCACCGAGCACGCGCGCACGAACGGCCGGCCTGCCGCGGAGGTGGTGGGCGAAGTGGTCACAGCCGTGGGCGCCCTGCTCGACGCGGGCATTCCGGTGGTCGCCTACAACGCACCGTTCGACTTCTCGCTGCTGAAGTACGAATCGCTGCGGCACGGCATCGCGCCGATCGAGAACCCCTCGCCCGTCATCGACCCCCTCGTGGTCGACAAGGCGTACGACCGGTGGCGCCGGGGCAAGCGCACTCTGGAGGTCGTCGCGGCGCACTACGCCGTGCGATTGGAGGCCGCGCACGAGGCATCGGCCGACGCCGTCGCGGCGGGCCGCGTCGCCCAGGCGCTCGCCGAACGCTTCGCACCGTGGCTGCCCGAGACCGTGCACGAGCTGCACACGCGCCAGATCGGCTGGGCCCGGGCGCAGGCCGAGAGCCTCACCGAGTACTTCATCCGCATCGGGCGGCTCGACCCCGACGACCGTCTCGACGGGCGCTGGCCGATCCGCTGAGCCTCCCGCGGCGAAACGCAGAAAGCCCCGCCGAAGCGGGGCCTTCCGGGGTGGCTGCTTACTTGGAGCCGCCGAAGTTCTTGAAGCGCTGGTTGAACTTCTCGACACGACCGGCCGAGTCCATGATGCGCTGCTTGCCCGTGTAGAACGGGTGCGAGGCCGACGAGATCTCGACGTCGATGACGGGGTA